>NZ_JADNDZ010000089.1 GCF_015552075.1 Collinsella aerofaciens | reverse complement strand
ACTGTACGTCGCGGCCGGTCATCCAAGAGGCGCCGTCGGAGGAAAAGAGCGGTTCGGCCTTGGCGTAAATCTGAATCCAGAGCTCTGACAGGCTATTTCGAAGCGCCATCTCGTTCTGCGGCTGTTGAAGATCGTGGTTAAAGGAGCTCTTCAGCAAATCGATAAAGGGCATATCGCCGGGGTTGGTGGGCGACCATTTGAGCATATCGACGCCTCGACATTGCAGTAAAGGATTGATGTAGCGCTTTTGAAGGCGTCCCGCGGGATCGCCGAGCATTGACGGTTGAAAGATATGCAGCAGTTGAATTGCCGGCGCCGAATTGGGTGATTGCAGGGTGCTGTGCAAAACGCCGCCGTTGATAAAGCCGGCGGACCCTTCCTCAAAGCGCATGTGCTCATGAGTCGCATGCGTGCGATAGTCAATTGCTCCCTGTTCCATGTAGAAAAGCTCGACTTCGGAATGCCAATGCCAGGGGACGGAATTGCCCGGATAGCGAGCGAATTCTGCGCGTTCGGCAATATAGGGCCAGTCTTCGGCGGTCTCGGGAAAGGCTTCCTCGCGTCCTCCGCGGTGCAATTCTATGTGATCCATGTTTCGCATGGCATCAGTATAAAGCGCGATGGGCTTAGATTGCCCTTGCCTGTTCGGGGAACGCCTTGTCTAGGGATGCTTGGAGCTTTTCGAACGATGCTCGCAAGTTGTGGCTCTGGTTTGTTGAGCGTTTGGCTTTTGTGGCGGGGGAGTCGAGGAGACTGTTTCTCTGTGTCGGGGGGAAGGAGAAAAGGTTTGCATATTTTAGGGATGGCTGCTGTGTTGCGTCATTGGAAGAATGCATGCTTATGCGGCCTCCTCGATGTCCACCAAAAGGTTGCGCACGGGGTTTGCTGCTAGGTCCCGTGCGTTGGCAGCATTATGCCGCGGCTGTTGCAAAGAATCGCTAAAGAAAAGCTTAATGAGGTTTGACGTTGCGATGAAACCGCAGGTCAAAGCTATCGAGTAACACTCTTGAAAGGTTTTGGACTTAAGGGCTTTCTAAGGTTTGTGACGTGGATGTGGCTCGCCTGTGTGGGGCGTGTGGACGGCTCGTTCCTAGCGCTGCGGTGCGGCGGCGCGCACCTGCTCGATGACCTTTTCCATCGTGGCGTCGATGCGGTCTTTCTTGAGCTCACATTCCCAGATGGTTATAGGCGTCCAGCCCATTTGAGTGAGTGTTGCCACGGCAGCGCGGTCGCGCTCGACGTTGCGACGGAACTTTGCCTCCCAAAACTCAACGTTGCGCTTGGGCTGGCTAGGGTTGCACTTGGGGCAGCGATGCCAAAAGCAGCCGTTGACGAAGATGGCGATCTTGCGTCCGGGAAAGGCGATATCGGGCTTGCCGGGTACCTTCCATTCCAAACGATAGCCCGTAAGGCCCGCGGCGCGCAGGCGCTGGCGAACGAGCAGCTCGGGTTTGGTGTTCGCACGCTTGTTGCCCTTCATGGACTTTTTTATAGCGGCGCGACGGCGCACGAGTTCACGCTCGTCGGCGGAAAGGCCCGAGGTGTCGATGCCGTCGAGCAGGCCGGGCTTGGGGCGCTTTTCGCTGCGGCGCTTGGCTTTGCGCTTGGGTTTGGTAACGGGCTCGTCGGCTGTGGTGGACTCGGTGTCGTTGGCGGCGTTAGCCTCAAGCCGATCTTCCTTCAGCTCAATCAGGGCATCGATAAGCCCCTTGTCGGCGGGCATCCATTCCACCGTGGCAAGCGAGGCGCGCGGAATCCAGCGGATATCGAGCTGTCGGTCATGTTTCTGAGGCTCATCGGATTCATCGGCGAGCGAGCAGTAGTAGCACTCCATGGAGAGATGAAAATCGGGGTAGTCATACTCAACGGTATAGAAATCGCGCAGGTTGGTAACTTTTACCTGCAGCTCTTCCATGAGCTCGCGGCGCACGGCGTCTTCGGGTGTCTCGCCGCGCATGAGCTTGCCGCCCGGGAATTCCCAAAGTCCTTGCATGTCGCCGTAGCCGCGCTGCACGGCAAGCAGCTCATCGGATCCTTCTTTGCGAATGATCCCAGCGGCAACATGAACAGTCTTCAACAGGAGTCCTCTCTCAATATCATCACGTGACAGGCTAGCTACCCCTACCTTACACAACGGTAAGGCAAGCGTAAGCCATATCGATGGTAGCTGACTCGTCTTCTTGCGACTATAGATGCCGTAGACTAATCGCAAGAAAGGACTCGGTATGCAAACCACGCACATGGCGACCCCGGTACTGGAGGTCGCGCATCTCGAAAAGGTATATGGAGCGCTGGGCAACGTGACCCGCGCGCTCAACGACGTCAGCTTTACGGTCAACCGCGGCGAATTTGTTGGCATCATGGGCGCTTCGGGCTCGGGCAAGTCGACGTTGCTCAACTGCGTGTCGACCATTGATAGCGCCACGAGCGGCACCATCCGCATCAACGGCCAGGACGTGACGCGCATGAAGCAGGCTAAGCTTTCGCAGTTCCGCCGCGAAGAGCTCGGCTTTATCTTCCAGGACTCCAACCTGCTCGATACGCTCACGGCACGCGAGAACATCGCCCTGCCGCTCACCATTGCCCGCACAAACTCGGCAGAGATCTCGACCCGCGTGCAGGATGTGGCCGCGCGTCTGTCTATCAGTCAGGTGCTCGACAAGTATCCCTACCAGATGTCCGGCGGTCAGCAGCAGCGCGTTGCCGCGGCCCGCGCGCTCGTCACCGACCCCACCATGATCATGGCCGACGAGCCCACCGGCGCCCTCGATTCCAAGAGTGCCCGCCTGCTGCTCGAGAGCCTGGAGGCCCTCAATCGCCGCCTGCGCGCCACGGTGCTCATGGTCACGCACGACAGCTTTGTCGCCAGCTACATGAGCCGTGTGCTGTTTATTCGCGACGGCAAGATCTTCACCGAGCTGCGCCGCGGCGACACCGACCGCCGAGAGTTCTTCGACCGCATTATGGAGGTCGTTGCCATGATGGGCGGTGAGGGCTCCGATGCTCTGTAAACTCGCTTGGGGCAACGTCCGCCGCGCCGGCCGCGACTACCTCGTCTACTTGCTGACGCTCACCCTGGGCGTCACGGTCTTCTATGCCTTTAACACCATCTCGATGCAGGTCGACATCGCCGGAATCGATGAAGAGGGCTTGGCACAGGTTATGGGCAGCATGCTCGGCGACCTGACGTACTTTTTGGCCGGTGTCATGGCCTTTTTGATGGTGTATGCCAATAACTTCATCATGAAACGCCGCAAGAAGGAGTTTGGCCTGTACCAGGTGCTCGGCATGGGGCGCGGGCGCGTCGCCACGATTATGGCGCTCGAGACGGTGATCGTTTCGGTCGTGGCCTTTGTCGCCGGCATTGTGCTGGGTGTGGGACTCTCCCAGCTCATGACGTTCTTTACGGCCTCGCTCTTTAAGACGCAGATTGCCAATTTCCACTTCTTTTTCTCGGTGCATGCGTTCAATCTGACCCTTGCCTGCATGCTCGTAATGTTTGTGCTCACGCTACTGCTGAACCTTCGCGCCGTGCGTCGTACCAAACTCATCGAGCTTATGGGTGCCGAGCGTCGCAACGAGAGCATCAAGACACGCAACCCCTGGATTGCGATTGCCATCTTTGCCGTGGGCGTGGTGCTTGTGGGCGTGGCCTATTACCGTCTGCTACGTGATGGGTTCCCGCTAACCGCGACGGACAGCAAGCTGCAAGAGGCCATGAACCAGTTTGGTATTACGACCGCTATGGTTACCGTGGGCACCTTTGCCCTGTTCTGGGGACTCTCGGGCATGCTCATCAAGCTGCTGCAGAGCCTGCGCGGCGTGTATTGGCGCGGCCTCAACATGTTTACCGTGCGCCAGCTTGCGGCCAAGGTCAACACGGTGTGCTTTTCGATGGGCGTCATCGCGATGCTCCTGTTTTTGGCCATCACCTCGGTGACGTGCGGTATGTCAATTGCCAACGTGATGAATGAAAACCTGGAGCGCTATAACCCTGTTGACGTGTCTCAGAGGTATGTTTATTACACGCCCGATACGCTCGACTACTACAAAGGGTACAAAGGGTATGTCAATCCGTCTGAGGCCGATCGCATGGTGTTGGCCGATACAACGGTCGATTTGTACCCTGCATGGCACGGCAAGGGCAAGTCGGCGGACAACAACGACGAGACCGGCAAGAAGGTCGATATCGCCGATGTTGCCGGTGAGCATGTGCAAATCGATTCGTATCTGAGTTACCCGTTTGGCGGCTCGAATCCTTCGGTGACTCCAAGTGAGATGTGCAAGACCATGGGCGAAAAGCTTCCCAAGGCGTTCGGGGGTGGCAATGCCGATACGATGGGTCTGTTTGTGACGCCGGCGAGCCAGTACAACAAACTGCGCCAGATGATGGGCGAGGAGCCGGTGCACATCGGTCACGACCAGTATCTGCTCACGTGTGATATGGGCGGCGAGCTGGTCGACCTGTACACCAAGTATATGGCTGGCGGCCATGCCCTTACCTTGGGCGGGCATGAGCTCAAGCCCGCAACCGATAAGTCGGACGAAGATACGGCGGCCATCGCCAACTCGGCGATGGGCAGTAATCCGGGCACCGTGGTCGTAGCCGACGAGCTGTTGTCCCAACTTAATCTGCAGCCGTATTCCAGTAGCCTGCTCGTTAACTACAAACAGGGGATGAATACGACCGAGGCAGACGAGAGCATTAAATACACTGTGCTCGACAATCTGCTCGTTGACGGCAAGGAGCCGGGGTCGTGGGGAACCTTCATCACACGCTCCGAGATGTACACGCAAGCAGCGCAAATGAACGGTCTTATTAGCTACCTAGCCATCTACATCGGCTTTGTATTGGTCGTTGCATGCGCGGCGATTCTGTCGATTCAGCAACTCTCCAACGTGGCCGACGGCAGCCGCAGCTATCGTGTGCTGGCGCAGATTGGCTGTGACGACCGCCAGATTCGCCATTCGGTGATGGCACAGCAGGCGGTATTCTTCCTGTTCCCGCTGGCAGTGGGCCTGGCGCACTCCTTTGTGGCACTTAAGGTGATCATCGAGATGGTGAGCATATTCGGAAATATGAGCATCGGCGGCACCGTGGGCCTCACCTGCGCGATCTTCCTGGCAGCCTACGGCGGCTATTTCCTGGTGACCTACCTCATGAGCACCGGCATGGTACAAGCCGCCATAGCCACCCGCTACAGCGAGTAACAAGCGGGCAAAACCGTCGCAAAATTAGAGGCGTATGACCGCCGCGAAGGGACCAGGGGCCCTTTCGCGGCGGTTTTTGCCAATCTGGTGCGTCTCAGATACAAGTGAGTAGACTTTTTTGAACCTGCCGAGCACATCGCGACAAATGATCTATAAAACTGCAGGTCAGAGCTGTGGCGTTTTAGGGCGTGCTCGGCCTTCTGCAAAAAGCCTACTCACTTGGTTTTTCTGCTAGAAGACCGCCACGAGGGAAGGCAACTCCCCCGGGTAGTCGTTGGGGACGTTCTTAATCGACTGGCCGTTGGGGACGTTCTTGTTTGACTAGTCAAGCAAGAACGTCCCCAACGGCCACCCAAGGAGTGTCCCAAACTGCCGGCAGAAAAGGAGCGTCCCTAACTGCCACATCCGGAGCAAGATAACGCCGCAGGTAGAGGACGGACAGCGAGCGGGTCGCATTTGAGACAAGGTGACGTGAAACGAAAGGGCGCTGACCT
>NZ_JADNDZ010000088.1 GCF_015552075.1 Collinsella aerofaciens | reverse complement strand
AATCGTCAATATCGGTCGGAGGGGTGGCTTTGTAAAGCCGTTTGTCTCCACCCGCATAGCGGGTGGGTTGAAGCTGGCCGCTGCGCGCCCAGCAGACTAAAGTCTTGAACTCAAAGGTGGGACAAATGTCCCACCTCTTTTGAATGCCACCGTTTCCGTACCACAAACAGCAGGGCAATCGCTATAATGCAAGCCCAGTAAAAACACGATGAACCGCAAGGCGAAAATCGAAGGATATGCATACGATGTCGCAAAACGATCGAACTCAACTGATTCCCGATCCGCAGCAGCCGAGCAGGCACACCGGCGGCGTTCAGTCGCCGCGTCCTATCGCGCCGAGCCACGGTCAGCAGCGTGGTGCAGCAAACGCCTCGCCGCGCCCAAACCAGCAGCGTCAGCAGCGTCAAGGAAACGGCAACGCTCCCAAGCAGGCCCCCTCGCATGCTCGAGGAGACCGCGGCCCCGTAGGTAAGCCCGCCGACAACAAAAAGTCCGGTAAGAAGACGACGCTATTTGTCGTCCTGGGTCTTATCGCCATCGTCTACATCGTTGGTGTTGTAGCATTCTCTCAGGTCGCCTACCCCAACACAACCATCGCCGGCGTGGATGTCTCGTTCTCCAACGCCTCGTCTGCCGCCACCAAGGTCAACTCGGCATGGAAGCACTACAAGCTCACCGTCACGGGCGATGACTTTAGCTGGACCTATCAGCCCGAGTCCGATGAACCCATCGTCGACGGTGAAGCCGCCGCAAAAGAGATCATTAGCCATAACGAGTCCTTTATGTGGCCCGTCCGCCTCGTTGAATCCTTTGGCGGCAAGACCAAAACCACCATCACTTCCGACGAGGTCGATTTGGATCAGGATGTCGACCTTTCCATGCTCTCCGATGCCTTTGATCAAAAGCAATTTGAGGAGGACCTGGGGGCCACCATCGATGACTTCAACGAGGGCCGCTCGGGCACGTTCGAGGCATCAAGCTCCTATGACGAGCAAGCCGGCAAGTTTACCGTCGAGAAGGCGCGTTCTAATGAAAAGCTCAACCGCGATCATGTCATTAAGTACGCCGAGCTCGAGCTTGCCTCGCTCGCCGAGACCGTCGATCTTACGAAGCTCGGCAACGATGCCTATGAACCGCTCAATGGAACGCTGACCAACGACCAGATTCAAGCTGCTTGCGATGCCGCCAACAACTTCCTGGGCGTCAACGTCACCCTCAAGCTCAACGGCGAGGATGCCGGCAAGGTCGATGGCAGCTCCGTGCTGCAGTGGATTAGTTTTGCCGATCCGGCGAACCCCACGCTCGACACCTCGCAGATCAGCAGCTGGGCCGCCGAGCTTGCCAACGGCTTTAACACCGTGGGATCCACCCGCTGGTGGACACGCGCCGACGGCAAGCAGTGCGCCGTCGAGGGCGGCGACTTTGGTTGGTCTATCGATAGCACGACGCTCGCCAAGCAGGTCGAAGATGCCATCAACAACAAGCAGACCGGCGAGATCGAGATCAAGTACTCCCAGAAGGCCGACACCTTTACCGCAAAGGGCGAGCCCGACTGGAAGGCATATATCGACGTCGACCTGTCCGAGCAGCATGCTCGTTATTACGACGAGAGCGGCAATATCGTGTGGGAAGCCAACTTTATCTCGGGCAAGCCGGGCGAGGACGCCACTCCCGAAGGCGTATGGCAGATCAACAGCAACAATGGTGCGAGCACGCTGATCGGCGCCAAGGACCCAGAGACGGGCAAGCCCAAATACGAGAGCCCGGTCAGCTACTGGATGCCATTCGAGGGCAACATGATCGGCTTCCATGACGCCACCTGGCAAAACGACAAGAGCTTCGATAACGCCGAGTCGTACAAGTGGTGCGGCAGCCACGGTTGCATCAACCTGCGCCTGGCCGACGCCAAGGCACTGCACGATTGCATCAAAGTCGGCCTGTGCGTGGTTGTCCACTCGTAGTGCAACGCGCGCATTCCTACAACGTGGAACCGCTGCGACCAATCTAACAGTTCCGAAAGAAACCGTCCTATGCGCCCGCCCCAACCGGTGGGCGCATATAATTATCGAGGTTCTTTCTATAAAGGAGACGCTATGCCGAATGTCCCCACGATCACCCCGGGCCCAGATGATACCGAGCGCACGCCCGAAGGTGCCACCGAAACGTTTCCTCTGATTACAAACGTACATGCCGACAAGCAGAGCGGACGCGCGAACGATACGGCCGAGATTTCCGATGAAGAGGCATATGCCAAGCTCAAGGCAAAGCGTGCCGAACGCCGACGCAAAAAGCTGATTCGTCGCGGTATTGCCGCCGGCGTCGTGGGTGCCGTCGCGCTCATTGCCATTGTCGCTACCCTGGTTCTCAATGCGCAGCCACAGGGAGCTAGCGGGCCTGTGACCGACATGGTGACCGAGGGCACGTTTACCACAACGGTCGAGGCGAAAGGCCAGCTCAAACCCATTTCGTCCTCAGTGGTCTCCCCTTCTGTCGACGGCACGGTCGATTCTATCAACGTGCAGGCAGGCCAATCCGTCAACGAGGGCGACGTGCTTATGACCATTAAAAACGACGAGCTCGATCGCAACGTTGCCGAGGCGCAGCGTGCAGTTGCTGCCGCTCAAGAAGACCTCGCCAACGCGCAGAAAGCCGCAGCTGCTGCGCAGGCCACCCCAACGACGGACGTCGAGGGAGCTTCCGCAGCGGCTGGCGTCTCCGCCGCATCAGTGGACACGAACGCCGTATCGGCCGCGCAGCGCAGCCTCGCATCAGCCCAGGCAAACCTCGACCAGGCGAACGCCAAGGCCTCCAGTCGCACGGTCACGGCCCCGAGCTCGGGTAGCATCGTGGAGCTCAATGCCAAAGTGGGCGCCACGGTTACAGGCGGCATGATCATGGGCGAAAGCGATACGAGCGGCGGCAAGCAGTGCATGCAGATCGCCGACCTATCTAAGATGAAGGTGACCGTGCAGGTGGGCGAAAAGGACATCGCCAAGATCGCCGTTGGGCAGAGCGCCAACGTCACGTATCCCGCGTTTCCCGATATCGTGAGCCAGGGCACCGTCACGGCTATCGCGTCGGTGGCAAACTCCGACGCCGCCAACGGTGGCGGCGGCAGCGTGACCTTTAACGTCGACATTCTCATCGAGGCGCCCGACGCGCGCCTGAAGCCGGGCATGACGGCCGAGGTCTCGGTGGTGACCGAGCAGCTCGACGACGTGGTGATGGTGCCGACGATGGCGCTCATGACCGAAGACGGCGAACACTATTACGTCAACGTCGCAACCGATGACGAGGGCAAGCAAACCCATCGCGTGAAGGTGACCGTCGTGACGCAAAACGACAACGAAGCCGTAGTCGGCAAGACACAGGTTAAGCGCGACGACCAGGGCAACGAGATCAACCCCAACGTTCCGGTTACCAAGCTGCGCGATGGCGACACCCTCGTCATGGACACGGGAGCGGACGCAACGGCTGACGGCGGCTACGGTGCGGATTCGGGCAGTATGTCAGCCGACGAGGGCATGTAATGCGTCCCGTTATCGACATCCGCAACGTGCACCGCATCTTTGAGAGCGAGGCGGGGTGCGCCCACATCCTGCACAACGTGAGCCTGGCGGTAAATCCCGGCGAATTCGTCGCTATCACCGGCCCCTCGGGCTCGGGCAAGTCGACGCTCATGAACATCCTAGGCTGTCTGGATAAGCCGACGGCGGGCGACTACTACCTGCAAGGGCTCAACGTGGCCGAGCTCGATGATGAGGAGCTCACCGAAGTTCGCGCCCTGAGCATTGGCTTTGTCTTTCAGAGCTTCAACCTGCTGCCGCGCCTGTCGGTTATCGAAAATGTGATGCTGCCGCTGGCCTACACCAATGTGCCCCGTAGCCAGCGCGAAATGCGCGCCGTGCACGCGCTGCAGGCTGTCACGCTGCCCGTCGACCACTGGGACCACCGCATATCCGAGCTCTCGGGCGGCCAGATGCAGCGCGTCGCAATCGCGCGCGCCCTCGTCAATGACCCGCCCATCATTCTGGCCGACGAGCCGACGGGAAACCTGGACTCCGCTACCGGAGCGCTTGTGATGGAAACCTTCCATAAGCTCCAGAAGCGCGGCAAAACCATCGTGCTTATCACACACGACCCCGGCATCGCCGCCGAGGCCGACCGTGCCGTGACCATCCGCGACGGTCGCATTCACGATGGCGCGTATATTCCACATGCACCGCGGACCCTGCGCAGCGCCGTGGATAGCCTGCCCAGGATTTCCGCCTCCGCCAACCCGCCGAAAGGAGAGATGGCATGAGCGCCCGCGATCTCATCCAGGAAGCCCTTCACTCGCTCGAAGCCAACAAGGGGCGCAGCCTGCTCACCATCCTGGGCATTGTCATCGGCATCGCCTCGGTTATCGCCATGACTTCGCTCATCGGCGGCATCCAAAACAGCCTGGTCAACAGTCTGGGCCTCAATGCGGCACGCATGGTGCAGATTTACTCGTCGCAGGAACTCACCGAGTCAGACGTCGAGAAGCTCCGCAAAATGGTGCCGCAGATTGAGCAGATCGGCATCGTGGACAGCGCCTATACCGAGTATAAGACCGGCGATAAAAGCTATACCGTCATGGCACAGGGTGTCGATAGCGACATGCTCGACGCCGTGGGGGCCAGCAAGCTCGTTGCGGGGCGTACCTATTCCCAGGCCGAGTCTCAATCAGGCTCGCGCGTGGCGCTCATCAGCCGCGGCGGCGCCGATCAGCTTTACGGCAACGAACAGGACGCGGTGGGCAAGACTATTAAGGTGTCCAACGGCGAAGTGCAGATTGTAGGCGTGATTGATGGCGGCAGCGACTCCATGGGCTCGCTCACGCTGTATATGCCACGCGAAACCATCTCCGGGCTGTTTAGCGACGAGAATCCTTCATTCCCCAGCGTGACGGCACTTGCCGCCGAGGGCACGGACATGGATGAGCTTTGTAAGACCATCGAGTCCAAGGTGCGCGCGATGAAGGGCATCGAGGAGGAGGATGAGTACGACAGTGTATCGGCGACATCCATGAAAAGCGCCATCGATGCACTCAACTCCTTTATGGGCGCGTTCTCACTCATCATGGGCGCTGTCGCCAGCATCTCGCTGCTTGTCGGCGGTATCGGCATTATGAATATGATGCTCACCAACGTGACTGAGCGCATCCGCGAGATCGGTATTCGCCGTGCCCTGGGCGCCAGTCGTCGCGATATCACCGCGCAGTTTTTAGCCGAGTCTTCGGCATTGTGCATCACCGGCGGTCTGCTGGGTGTCCTGATTGGCTATCTGCTGGCCTGGGCTCTTGCGATGTTTGCCGCAGGATCAGGGGTTCTCGGCGAGCTCGGTGCCAGCGGGCAAATCACACCGAGCTTTTCAATCGCCACGGTGCTGCTGGCCTTCGCCGTCTCCGTCGGCATCGGTGTAATCTTTGGCTTCTACCCCGCTCGCCGCGCAGCAAAGCTCGACCCGGTGGAGTGCCTACGCTACCAGTAAGCCACCACCAACAAGTTGCGGTGAATTAGGGACTGAATATGCTATCTAGCAGCAAAAACAGACACTATTTCACCGCAACTTATTGAAGGGCTACTTGCGCCAGTTCCGGGCGTCGTCCTCGAACTTTTGGCGGATGACGGTCTTGTACGGTTCGAGCTTGCTCGAGGCGCTCCTCCTCGCGGGCGGGAGGGAACGCAGGCGCGGCGAGCGCCTAGCGCGCGAACTCCCGTAAGAGCGCGTCTTCCACTTCCCGAAGCGAAAGGGCCCCGCCTCCCTCGGCGGGACGGGTGACCACGATGCAGCGCGCTCCCACGGCGCGCGCGGCGGCGAGCTTCTCGGCCGTGCCGCCTACGGTTCCCGAGTCCTTTGTCACAAGCCACTGGGCGCCCACCTGCCGAAGCATCGCCTCGTTGAGCTCGCGGGTGAAGGGCCCCTGCATGCCGATGACGTGCGACGGCGAAAACCCCGCGTCGATGCACTTCGTTATAGCACCGGGCAGCGGGAGCACACGCACAAAGAAGCGCTCCGCGAAATCGGCGACGCGCGTGTAGGGAGCAAGCTCCTTGCTCCCCGTCGTGAGAAGCGCGCGACCCGGGTTCTCGGAGAGAAAGCGCGCCGCGCAGGCGATCGACGCGACCGGCACGACGCCTTTGGGCAGCGCCTCGACCGGGCGCGCAAGACGCAGGCACCGTGCACCCACGGCGAGCGAAGCGGCCCGGATGTTGCCGCTTGCGAGCGTAGCGAAGGGGTGCGTGGCGTCGACGACGATGCGCGCGCCGGAAAGCTCGCGCTCCATGTCGGCCTCGTCGAGCCTGCCCGCATGCACCTCGATGCCCGGAAGCTCGCCCAAAAGCTCGCCTCCATACTCGGTTGCCGCGTAAGCACGGGCGGGGATGCCCGCCCCGCTCGCCCATTCGCACAGAAGGCGGCCCTCGGTGGTGCCGGCGAAGATGCGCAGCGCCGGTGCGGATGCGGGCGCCATCACTTCGGGCCGCCTGGGCGCGTGATCTGGTAGAGCAGCGCGTTCATAATGGCGGCCGCCACGGTCGAACCGCCCTTGCGACCCCTCGCGACGATGGCCGGCACGCGTCGCGCGAGTAGCTCCTCTTTCGCCTCGACCACGTTCACAAACCCGACCGGCACCCCAACGACGAGCGCGGGCGCAATCTTCCCCGCGTCCATGAGCTCGGCGAGGCGCAGAAGTGCTGTGGGAGCGTTGCCGACGGCCACGACAAGCGGACCCTCGATGCCGCAAGCTTTGTCCATGCTCGCAACGGCGCGAGTCGTGCCCGCGGCGCGCGCAGCCGCGGCGACATCAGGGTCGGCCATGTAGCACACGGCCTTGCAGCCGAGCTTCGCGAGCGCGGGCTTGCTTATGCCTGCGAGCGCCATGTTCGTGTCGGTGAGCACCGTGGCCCCTGCGCGCAGCGCGTCGAGCGCACAGTGCGCGGCGTCATGGGTGAACACGAGGGAATCGGCGTACGAGAAGTCGGCAGTGGTGTGGATGACGCGCTTCACGACGGGCTCTTCGAGCGGCGGGAACGTGCGGCCGCCGAGCTCTTCGGTGATGATCTCGAAGCTGCGCCGCTCGATGTCGCCGGGCGCCATCTCCTTGAAATCCATCTAGTACTCCACTCCTTCCCTTGCACATATCCCCTGAGAGTAGGGGTGTTTCTCGCACCGCATCTCGGTTATGTAGTCGGCCTTCTCCACGATCTTGCGGGAAGGCGCGCGCCCGGTGAGCGCTACTTCGACGCCGCGCGCGGACATATCGAGCGCGCGGTCCACGAGCGCCTCGTCGACAAGCCCCTTCGAAAGCGCGTCGAGCGCCTCATCGAGCACGAGCAGCCCCTCCTGAGCGCCCTCGAGCTCGGCGAGCGCGGAAGCGAGGTTCCCATCGTGCAGCTCGCACGTCGCGGCAAGTTCTTCCGACGTCATCGACCAGGTAAACTTGTCCGACACCTTCCCCGCGAACACGGGCACGCCGAAATGCTCGGCGAGCAGGCGCGCCTCCCCGCTTTCGCCGTCTTTCAGGAACTGCACGACGACGACGCGGCGGCCTGCGGCGAGCATGCGAAGGGCGAGGCCCATCGCCGCCGTGGTCTTGCCTTTGCCGTCGCCATGATACACGTGGATCATACGCCCTCCTCGATAATGCGGTAGACATACTCCATGTCGAGCGCCCCGCGCACGACGTCGGCCAGGCGGTCGAACTCGCGCGCACGGTGATCGGCTGCGGACGTTGCGCCCGCAGCACCCACGACGCTCTCGGGCAGGCCGCGCATGCGCGCGAGCGAGCGCGCGAGGGCGAGCGCCACCCCCGGTTCGTCGAACAGGCCGTGGAGATAGGTTCCGAACACGTTTCCGCAGGCCGCGCCTTCTGGTTTGCCGCCAATCGTGCCCGCAGGGGCGCAGGAGACGATCGTTTCGCCGTCGTGAATCTCGTACCCGCGAGCCGTCATGCCGTTCCACACCGAGAACGCGCCTTGGGCGCCCGTGAAGCGAAGCTCCGACTGGGCAAGGCGCTTTTCCTCCTTGAACACCGTACTTGCAGGGATGAGCCCGAGCCCGCGCGCGGTGCCAGCGCCTTCCCTGCCGTGCGGGTCGGAAAGCTCGTCTCCCAAAAGCTGGTAGCCTCCGCATATGCCGAGCACCGGCGTGCCCGCGCCCGAAAGCGCGCGTACACAGGCTCCGATGCCGCTAGCCGCAAGCCAGCGCGCGTCGTCGAGCGTGGTCTTCGAGCCTGGGAGCACCACCAGGTCGGGTCGGCCCAGATCGGTCGTCGAGGAAACATAGCGCACGCCCACGCCGGGCACGCGCGAAAGCGGGTCGAAGTCGGTGAAGTTCGACAGATGCGGAAGGCGCACGACGGCGACGTCGATGACGCCGCGCGCCTCGCGGGCAGATAGGCGCGGCGCAAGCGAGTCCTCGTCGTCCAGGTCGAGCGTAAGATACGGCACGACTCCCACGACGGGAACCCCGCACATCTTCTCGAGCGGGGCCAAACCCGGGCGCAGGATTTCCACATCGCCGCGGAACTTGTTCACCACAAGCCCCCGCAAAAGCGCGCGGTCCTCGGGTGCAAAGAGCGCGACCGTGCCGTAGAGCTGGGCAAACACCCCGCCTGGGTCGATGTCGCCCGCGAGCAGCACGGGGGAGGACACGGCGCGCGCAAGCCCCATGTTGACGATGTCGTTTTCGGCAAGGTTGATTTCGACGGGGCTGCCAGCGCCCTCGATGACGATGACGTCGTTTTCCTCCGCGAGCGAATCGAACGCTTCCAAAATCTGCGGCATGAGCGCCTTCTTTCGCGCGAAGTAGTCCCTCGCAGCGAAGGCTCCCTGCGCCTTGCCGGCCACGATGAGCTGGCTTCGGTGGTCGCTTTCGGGCTTGAGCAGGATGGGGTTCATGCGCACGTCGGGCGCGATGCCGCACGCCTCGGCCTGCATGATCTGGGCGCGCCCCATCTCGAGCCCGTCGGCCGTGACACCGCTGTTGAGCGCCATGTTCTGGCTCTTGAAGGGAGCCACGCGCAGGCCGTCCTGCGAAAGCACGCGGCACAGCCCCGCCGCAAGCAGGCTCTTCCCCGCGTTCGACATGGTGCCCTGGATCATGATGGGCTTCGCCCTACCCACGGGTATCGACCTCCTTCGCCGGGCCTCGGCCATCCGCGCCCGCCATAGCGCCGCTGCAAGAAGCGCCGCCCCGTTCGACAGGTTCGCCTTCGCCCGATGCGCCTTCCGCCCGAAGCGCGCGGCTGAACGCCATCGCAAGCCGGGCATTCTCCTTGCGCGTGCGCACCGCGACGCGGCACCAGAAACGGGACAGTACCGAAAACGAGTCGCACGTGCGGACCAAAACCCCCTGTTTATAAAGGCGCTCGGGGATGTCTTTCGCCGGCGTGCGGACTAAAAGGAAGTTCGCATCCGACGGCACGACGGAAAGCCCGAGCGAGGAGAGCTCGTGGGAAAGCCACGCTCGCTCGCCCGCCAATACATCGCGCGTGCGCGAGACGTATTCGACGTCTTCCAGGGCGGCGATGCCCGCGGCCTCGGCGACCGAGGAGACGGGCCACGCCTGCCCCGCCCGGCGAATCCCCTCGATGAGTTGGGCGTTTCCGCTGATCAGATACCCCAACCGCAACCCTGCCATTCCGTAGAGCTTGGTGAACGCGGAGAGCACGGCCACATGGTGCGAACACGCGGCGCGTGCGGCCACGCTCCTTTCGCGGGCGTCGGGCGCAAATCCGAGGAAGCACTCGTCCACGACGAGCAGTGCGCCCACCTGCTCGCAGCGGCAAGCCGCGGCATCGATCACGCGGGGGTCGGCGAGGCGCCCCGTCGGGTTGTTCGGATTGCAGAGGTACGCCACGTCTCCCGGCCCCTCGATCGCGCGGGCGAAGGAGGCGGGCACGTCGAAGTCATCCGCTTCGGAGAGCGGGAACTCCTGCACGCATGCGCCGTAGTACGATGCCGCCTCCGCATATTCAGAGAACGTCGGCGCGCACACGACGATGCGTTTCGGGCGCACCGCCGCGGCGAGCCGCCAGATGATGTCGGACGCGCCCGCGCCGCAAACGATAGTATCTTCGGGAATGCCCTGGGTGCGCGCTAGGGCGCGAACGAGGGCGAGGCTTTCCCTATCGGGGTAGGCGTCGATTCGAGAAAGCGCCTTGCAAGCTGCGGCGACGGCGCGCGGCGAGGGGCCTGCCGGATTCACGTTCACCGAGAAGTCGATGAGGTCGGAGGCGCCCCCTTCGCAAGCGATGCCGAGCGATTGCGAGCTACCCCCATGCGTACGGGCGCGCAGGATTCCCCCGGCAGCCCGGGACGCAGTGTGGTCTTCCCTCATGCCATCGCCCCCACGGCGAGCACGACCGCCGCGCGAGCGGCGCCGAAGACGACGAGCGCGCATACGGACGCGGCGAGCATGAGCCTTGTCGCCCGGACGATGTCGCCCCACTCGATTTCGCGGGACGCGTCGCCTATCGTCGGTTTCTCAACGAGCTTGCCGAAATACACCGCGGGTCCTGCCAGGCGCAGCCCGAGCGCGCCCGCACACGCTGACTCGGTCTGCGCCGAGTTGGGGCTCGCATGGCGACGCCTGTCACGGCGCCAGATGCGCGCCGCCCCGCGCGCGTCGAGCCCGACGATCGGGCACACGGCGATCATGAGCAGGGCCGATAAGCGCGAGGGAATCCAGTTCACCGCATCGTCGAGGCGCGCCGAGGCGCAGCCGAAGTCGATGTAGCGCGCGTTTTTGTAGCCCACCATGCTGTCGAGCGTGTTCACAGCCTTGTACGCCATGCCCAAGGGCGCACCCCCGATCATAAGGTAGAAAAGCGGCGCGATGACGCCGTCGCTCGCGTTCTCCGCCACCGTTTCCACGGCGGCGCGCGCAACGCCCTGCTCGTCGAGAACAGACGTGTCGCGTCCCACGATGAGCCCGACGGTTTCGCGCGCCGCGACAAGGCCGCCCTTCGAGAACGCGCGGGCCACGGCCAGGCTCTGGCGGCGCAGCTCGCATGTCGCGAGAATCTGATAGCTCGCCCATGCCTCGGCTACGAAGCGCAAGCCGGGGTGAACCATGCCGCAAAGATGCAGGATTCCCCAGGTCAAAAGCCCACACGCAAGCGGAAGCGCCACGGCGAGCACAAGCCCTGCGGCGCGCGTGCCCGCGGACGTTTGCGGGAATGCGCCCCGCAGGCGGCCTTCGGCCCACGTGATCGCGCGCCCCATGGCGACGACGGGATGGGGAAGCCAGCGCGGGTCGCCGAAGGCAAGGTCGGCCGCGAACCCAGCGGCGACGGCAAGAATCGTCATCACCGGGCATCGCCCCCCGAAGCGGGGCGAACGTCGCGAAGGTAGCGCCCATCCCAGGTGGCGGCCCATGCGCCGCCCGGCACGGTATGCACGTCGAAGTATTCCATTTTCGGGACAGCAAGCTCGGAAAGCAGCGCTTTCACGGTACCTGCGTGAACGACGAAGACGGCGCGCCCACTCCCCTGGGCGCGCTCCGATTCGCACGCCTCCCGAAACGCCGCGACGACGCGGCGGGTGAAATCGCTCTTGCCCTCGCCATGCGGGCACCGCGTCTCGCACCAGAAGTCTACCCAGGCGCGGTAGCGCGCATCCTCTTTAAGCTCGGCGGCGCTTCGCCCCTCGAAGTCACCGAAATCCATCTCGCGCAGACCGGGGCATGCCATAAGCTCCGCATTCGGGAAGAGGATGCGTGCCGTCTGGTCGGTGCGGGCCATGCCGCTCGTGATAACACGGAACACGTCACGATCGCACGCGAGCTCGCGCAAAGCGCGCTCGCCCGCGCTCGAAAGGGGCTCGTCGGTGCCCGCCCCGCTGTAGCGATGGTCTTCCGTGCCCGCCGTGGCACCATGGCGCACGAAGACGACTTCCAAAGGCGCACCCGCGCCCTGCGTCCCTCGAGGCGCATCGGCAAGGTTTCCCTTGATGACCTGGGGAATCCCGCACGTCATGCGCACGACGACGTCGGCGCGCGCAGCAAGCGCGCATCCCAGGCGCCCCGCGCGCTCGCGCCATTGGGCGTCTTCCGCACGCATGGGGACGACCCCCGAGCCGACCAAGGGCAGAATCACTGCGTCGAAGCCAATCAGCCGCTCGAGCGCCCGGTCAGCGTCGAGCGCGCGTACGAGTTCCTCAGCACGGTACGCGACACGGCCGGCAAAAGCCGCGGGCACGCCGCCCTCCGCAAGCTGCGCCGCGTCGACGAAATCGTCCGCCGCGAACCCGAGCTTTTCGCGCACGAAGGTCCTCTTCCCCGAATGCGCGCCGCCTACCACGAGAATCATAGGAGCATACCCCCCGCCACCAGCATGGCAAGCATCGCGAGCTCGGCCCATTGCAGAAACCATCCGGCCAAATCCCCCGTCACCCCGCCGAAGCGGGACAGGGCAACATGACGGTACCACGCGAGCGCCAAAAGCCCCGCCACCGCCATAAGGGCGCCGACGGCCTGAGCGCACGCGACCATCCCTGCAGCCGAAGCCGCAGCGAAAGCGCAAAGCGGCACGACGATCGCCGCGCGCTTCTTAGCAGGCGAGAGTCCCGCGGCCATGCCGTCCGCCCGCGCGGCAGGCCAGCATTCTACGGCGAGCCCCGAAAGCGCGCGGGAGAACACGAGCGAGCACAGAAGCGCGAGGAACGCCCCCGCCGTAAGCGGCAGCGCGGTGAACAGGGAAAACTGCAGAATAAGGTACACGACAACACCGATGACCCCGAAGGCGCCCGCCCGCGGGTCGTGCATGATCTCGAGCTTTCGCTCGCGCGGGGCCCAACTTGCAAGCGCATCGGAGGTGTCGCAGAGCCCGTCTAGGTGGATGCCTCCCGTCACCGCCACAGGCAACGCCACGAGCACGGCCGCGACGATGGTCGCGGGCACGCCGAGCAGGTTCGCCACGTGCCCCCACGCCGTCATGAGGAAGCCTTCCGCGAGGCCCACCAGGGGAAACGCGGCAAGCGCATGGGTTGACCCGAAATCGGTCCAGGCCGATTTCGGGACGGGGATGCGCGAGAACGTTCCGAACGCCGCGCAGATTGCCTCTGCTATCTTCACCTTGTAGGTCCTTCGCCTTTCAACCACACGGGAATCCCGCATACCACTTCGACTGCGCGGTCGGCCAGCGCCGCCACGCCCGCGTTCACGCGCGCGAGCGCGCGCCTCCATGCCTCGGTCCCCTCATCGTAGCGCATCCCATCGCCGAACACGTCGACGGAGACCACCACCGTATACGCAGCCGCCTGAACGAGCCGTTCGATGTCTCCGAGCACCTCGCGAGCCGTAGCGTCGGGGTCACGTGGGGACAAGCCGCCTTCCGCGAAGAGCTCGTTCGCAACCAGGTTGCCCACGTCCTCCAAAAGAAGCGTGCAGCCGCGCGGAAGCCCGGACACTGCGGCGCCCACGTCACGCGTGCGCTCGAGGGTGGAAAACCCCTTGCCCTCGCGCAGCGCCCGATGGCGCGCGATGCGGCGGGCGCCCTCTTCCCCGAAGGGCTCCATCGTTGCCAGGTACACGCGGGGGCCGTCGTGCCCAAGGCACAGGGACTCGGCATAGGCGCTCTTGCCGCTCGCGCCGGCGCCGATAACGAACGTCACCGTCATTTCCCAGCCTCGAAATGCTCGTAAGCAGCCATGCCAGTCGCCGTGAACGTCTTCCCATCCCGGTACACGCGCAGCGCAGAATCCAGAAGGGGCAGATACGCCATGGCGCCCGCACCCTCGCCCAAGTGCATGCCTGCGTCGAGGGGTGCCTTTATGCCGAGCTCGCGAAGGAGCTCCTGGCTTGCGGGTTCACTTGATGCGTGGGTGCCCACGAGGTAGCCCAAGGCGTTGGGGCACAGGCGCGCCGCGCACAGGGCCGCCGTGCAGGATATGACCCCGTCGAGGAGCGCCGGCGCCTTCGAGGCCGCGGCCCCCAGGTAGAAGCCGCACATCGCCGCGATGTCGAAGCCGCCCACCTTCGAGAGTACGTCGATCGGGTCGGCGGGATCGGGCGAGTTCGCGTCGATGGCGCGCTCGACCACGTCGCGCTTGCGCGCGAGCGAGGCGTCCGAGAGCCCCGCGCCGCGCCCGACGAGGCTCCGCGCGTCCGCCCGGATGAGCACTGCGGCCACCGCCGCCGAGGTGGTCGTGTTGCCGATGCCCATCTCGCCCGCGGCGAGAAGGCGCACGCCGGCGCGGGCAAGTCCGCACGCGACGGCGATTCCGACCTCGATCGCGCGCACGGCCCCATCGCGAGACATAGCGGAGCCGTGCGCGATATTGCCGCTCCCCCGCCGCACGTTCGCGCGCACCATGTGCGCGTCTTCTATGCCCCGGGCCATACCCACGTCGACGGGCACGACCTCGGCACCCGCGAACGCCGCCATGCGGCAGGCGCTCGTGGCCCCCTCGCACATGTTGCGCGCGACGGCTCGCGTCACGTCTTGCCCGCTTTGCGACACGCCCTCGGCAACGACCCCGTTGTCGGAGAAGAATACCGCGAGCGCACGGGGAAACTCGACCACCTCGGCGCTCCCCTGAGCTGCGGCGATACACGCGACGGCGTCTTCAAAGTCGCCCAATCCCCCCAAGGGGTGCGCGATGGAGTCCCACGCGGCGTACGCGGCGGCGCGGGCGCACTCGTCTGCGGGCGCAATCCGGGAGAGCGCGGCTTCGAGCACGGCGCCCGGCGCCGACGAGAACGCGCGCTCGACTTCCTCGCGGATGCAGGCAAGCGCGGTTTCGGTTGCTTCAGCCATGCCGTCTCCTCTCTGCGAACGACGCTGCGGCAGACGCGAACGCGCGCGCAACGTCGGGGTTCGCAGGATAGTACACATGCGGGAAGCCCGCAACCAGGGACGGGGTGGTCGTCATGCACGGCCAGCCCTTGTCGCGCCGGGGCTTCTGCGCCCAGAAGTCGCCGCCCGGGCAGGTGGACTGCCAGTAGTGGAACTCGTGCGCGCGGATGCGTGTGCCGCGCGGCCCGTAGAGCCCGTCGCGTTGTGAAGTGAGCTCCACGTACCCGAAATGGGACAGCCTTCCCCCGTTCTCGCTTACGCCCTCAAGGGCGCCCGCAACAGGCCAGCGCCGCCCCTCGCTATCGGCGATTTCGCGCTGCAGATACAGAAACCCACCGCATTCGGCGACCGTCGGCATGCCAGATTCCACCGCGCGCCGCACCGCCTCGCGCATCGGCGCGTTCTCGGAGAGCTGCCGCGCATGGAGCTCCGGGTAGCCGCCCCCCAGATAGAGGGCGCTTGTCCCCCGGGGCAACTCGCTATCACACAGGGGGCTGAAAAAGGCCAGCTCGCAACCCAGGTCCTCGAGCGCGCGCAGGTTCTCCTCGTAGTAAAACGAGAACGCCTCGTCACGCGCGACGGCGACGATGGGCCGCGCTCCCGCGATCGGCTCCATCCGATAAGGTTCCTCGCAGATATCGGGTGCCGTCGCCGCTATTTCGAGCAAGCGGTCGACGTCGACACTCTTTTCCACCAGCTCGGCCATCTTGTCGATGCGCGCGGAGAGCTGCTCGACCTCGTCGGCGGTCACAAGCCCCAGATGCCGGCTTTCGAGCGAGAACGCCTCGTCGGCGGAAATATTACCCAAAACCGCGACGCCCGTGTGCTTCTCGATCGCAGGCGCCGCGTAGGCGCAGGCAGCGGCGCTCGTCTTGTTCAGCACGACGCCGCGCACGTTCGCACAAGGCAGGAACTCGGCGATGCCGCGGATTACGGCGGCGAGCGATAAAGACGCCCCGCACCCGTTCACCACTAAAACGACCGGCGTTTCCGTGTCGCGCGCAACCTGGTAGCTGCTCGCGTCGGCCACGCCGGGCGCCATGCCGTCGTAGAAGCCCATGACCCCCTCGAGAACCGCGACATCCGCGCCCGCGGCGCCGCGTGCGAGCAGGGCGCGCAGCGTCGGGGCGTCGGTGAAGAAGCCGTCTAAGTTGCCCGAGCGCGCGCCCACGACGCGGCGATGAAAGAGCGGATCAATGTAGTCGGGGCCGCATTTGAAGGCCGCGCATGCGAGGCCGCGGCGCGCGAGCGCGCGCAGGAGCGCGCACGTAACGACCGTCTTGCCGCTCCCGCTCGAGGGCGCAGCGACCATGAAGCGCGGGATGGTCGTGCTCACCGGGCACCGCCTTCCCCACCTGCACCACGCGCGCTGACGAGGAACACGGGGTTTTGCGCCTTCATAAGATGGTGCGAGCCTACAGCCTCGGCGCGGGCGGCCGACACCTGGCACGCCTCGAACCCCTTAAAGCGCGAACCCGAGAGGAGCGCGCACGCCTCGGTGAGCGTCTCAACGGTGACGCATGGCACGCACAGACGAACCTGCGAGTTCTTCTCGAGCGCCGCCTCCACGATGGAGGGAAGCTCGCCCGCGCTCCCGCCGACGAACACGGCGTCGGGGACGGGCAGTTTCGCGAGCGCTTCGGGGGCGACACCGGGGACTGCATGCACGTTGCCGCACCCGAATGCAGCCACGTTCTCCCGGATGAGCCGCACGCCGGCCGCGTTGCGCTCAACCGCCCATACCGACCCCGCTCGCG
This sequence comes from Collinsella aerofaciens, assembly GCF_015552075.1. GTDB lineage: Bacteria > Actinomycetota > Coriobacteriia > Coriobacteriales > Coriobacteriaceae > Collinsella > Collinsella aerofaciens_Y. The sequence continues at coordinate 13,261 of NZ_JADNDZ010000088.1, read as the reverse complement.
CGACGAGCGCCGCCTCGATCGACACGCTCCCCGTGCCGGCGCCGACGTCCCACACGGTGTCGGTCGCGGTAAGGCGAAGCTTCGCGAGCGCGACGGCGCGCACCTCCTGCTTGGTCATGGGAACGTCGCCGCGGATGAAGAGCTCGTCGGGAATGCCCGAGGAAGCGTACGGCCAGCGGGAGCTTGCGGCGCCGCCTGCGAACTCGATAAGCATCACGTTCAAATCGTCGAACGTCTGACCTGCAATTTCACTTGCGGTCGCGCAGGTGATGCGCTCGTCGGGGTACGACAGGCGCTCGGCCACGGTCACGCGCGCGTCCCCGAAGCCTGCCTGCACGAGCTCGCCCGAAAGCCGCGAGGGGTCTTCCCCGCCCGACGTGACGAGGAAGAGCTCACCTGCGCGCTCGGCCTCGGCCACGATGTCGCACGTCACGCCGTGAGCGCTCGCGAAGCGCCAATCCTGCCATGGACGCGCAAGGCGAGCGGCGAGATACGACGCTGAGCTTATGCCGGGAACGACGCGCACGTCCACCTGCGCGTCGCCGGAGAGCGCCTCCACCAGGCGGCGCGCGCCGCTGAACAGCCCCACATCGCCCGTCATCACGACCACGGCGCGCCGCCACGACGCCGCATCGGTGAGCGCGGCGACGATGTCCGCCGTCTTCACGAGCTCGTATCTCACCACGTCGGGCGGTACGTCGATGCCGGCAAGCGCGCGATGAGCGCCGATGACCACGTCGGCGATGTCGATCGCGTCGAGCGCCGCGCGCGAGAGCAAGTCGGGGTTTCCGGGCCCCGCCCCGATGATCGTTACCTTTCGCATGGAATCTCCCGATACCCGCGCGGCGTGACCATGCGGCCGCCTACGCGCTTCGTGTCCGCGTTGCCGACGAACACGGTGGTGAACATGTCGGCGTCGATCTCCCCCAGCTCGGAGAGCCTGCACATGCCCGACTGCTGCCCCTCGCGCCCGATGTTGCGTACCCAGCCGCAGAGCGTGTCGGGGGCCTTCCATTCGAGCATAATCTTCGCCGCGCGCGAGAGCCTGTCGGCGCGCTTTCTGCTGCGCGGGTTGTACAAACAGATGCAGAAGTCTGCGCTCGCCACGGCGGCGAGCCTGCGCTCGATGACCTCCCACGGCGTGAGCAGGTCAGAGAGCGACACGACCGCGAAGTCGTGGGCAAGCGGGGCGCCGAGCACCGCCGACCCGCTCTGAGCCGCGGTGGCCCCGGCGATAACTTCCACGTCTACATCGGGGTAGTCCTCCGCAAGCTCCAGAACGGGGCTCGCCATGCCGTACACGCCCGCGTCACCGCTGCACACGAGCGCCACGGCTTCTCCGCTCTGCGCGCGCGAAAGCGCCAGGCGGCACCGTTCGACCTCGTGCATCATCGGCGTCGCGAGATACGCCGCGTCGGGCACGGCGGCGAGCGCGAGCTCCACGTATTTCGTGTACCCCACAACGATGTCGGCCGCCTCGAGCGCGCGCCGGGCCGCAATCGTCATGCCGTCGGGGCCGCCCGGGCCGATCCCCACCACGAAGAGCTTTCCCATCACCGCTCCTTAAACGAAAGTTCGATAGTTACCTTGGAAAACGCGACGGTCACGCCGCCGTGAGCGAGCTTCGGGAAGATAAGTTTGCCCCCGTCCGCGAGCGCCGCGCGCTCGCACACGTTGTCGACCCCCACCGTCGCGCGCACGAAATCAGATGGCGAAACGCTACCTTCGACCTGCGACAGATCCTCTGAGGAATAGGTCGCAAGCGGGATATTGCGCGCGCGGCAGAAGGCGAGCAGACCCTCCTCGTGCGCCTTCACGTCGATCGTCGCTGCCTCGCGCACGGCCGAAGGCGAGATGCCCGCCTGCCCGCACGCGAGAAGATACGCCTCCTCGATCGCTTCGGCGCACGCACCGCGACGGCACCCTATGCCCGCAACGATGCAGGGAACGACAAGGCGAAGCGGCTCGGGCGCAGGCGCCTGCGCCCGCACGCACGCCGGCTTCCCCGTCTCACCGGCGGGCACGACCTTGCCCGTTGTCTCCGCCGCGCGAGCGGACGCACCTGCATTCGCGCCAGCAAACGGCGACACGACGATATCGGCCCGAGCGCGGTCAGACGCAATGTCAACCCCCTCAGGCGGCTGTCCCGAAATCGGCATGTCGGAATAGAGCGCCACGCGCCCGCCAGAAAGCAGCCGCGCCGACACTCGCTTGATGGCCTCGGGATTCGAAACGGCGAGCCCCGCACGGCGCGCCCACGTATCCACCGCCCACACGCCGCGGACGTCGGTCGCCGTGGTGATGACGGGGATGGCCCCTGCCGCGCGTGCCACAGTTTGCGCAAGCTCGTTCGCACCGCCCAAATGCCCCGACAAAAGCGGGACGGCAAAGCGCCCCGCCTCATCGATCGCCACAACCGCGGGATCGTTTGTCTTCGAGGCGACATGCGACGCGATCGCCCGCACGGCGATGCCCGCCGCGCCCACGAACAGAAGCGCGTCCGACGCTTCCCACGCGAGCGCCGTCCATGCGCGCAGGTCGGCCTTCCCCTCGCCGAACCCGCGCGAAACGGAAACGTCCCAGCCAGGGTCATCTTCACCTGTCTGTGCGCAATCGGAAAGCGCGCGTGCGGTGCGCTCCGCCAACGCATATCCCCTCTCGGTGAACGCTATGCAGGAAACCCTCATCTAGCGCACCACCATCGTCGAGAAGTAGCTGCCCCGATCGGGCACATCGTCGAGCGAGCGGTACACGCGCTCACCCGGAAGCCCACAGTCCTCAACGAGCTCGGTGCCGTCGAAGGCGCCCTCCTCGCAAAGGATGCGCTTCGTGTCCGCAAGCGAGCGACGCGCCTTCATGACCACCTTCGTCCCCGGCCAGCCGATTGCGCGGCCCACCCCGTACAGCACGCCTTTACTCATACGTCGCCCCCAATTTCCCGATAACTGCATCGGCGCCCGACGTGCGGAAAAGCTCGCGGCGCTCGGCGTCGAACACGACCGCGGCGATGTCGCATGCGCCCGCCGCGCGGCGACGCAACCTGTCCTCGATTGCCGCAGCGAGCGAGGCGCGCGCAGCGTCCCCCACGCCGGCGGCCTCGATTACCTCGAGCGCCGCTGTGGTCGTGACCGACGACATGATCTCACGCACGGTCTTCGCGCCCGCGCCGGCCAAGGCCGCGTGGGCGGCCAGAATCTCCGCGCGGCAGTCAGCGGTACGCGAATGAGTGTCCATGATTCCGCCCGCGACCTTCACCAGCTTACCGATGTGTCCCACAAGAAGGACATTGGTAAATCCCTCGCGAACGCAGCAATCAATCGCATCGCCCACGAAGTTGGAGATGAAGACCACCGGCGCTCCGTTTAGGTGGAAATGCCCCGAGATGAACTGCGCGCCGTAGTTGCCGGGCGTGAGCACGACTCCGCGTCGCCCCATAGCCGCATGCTGCCGGATCTCGAGCTCGATGCTGTCGCGCAAGGCAGCGAGGCTGCGCGGCTCGACGATGCCCGTCGTGCCCAGGATGGAGATGCCGTCCTCTATCCCCAGGTGCGGGTTGAAGGTCTTTTTGGCAAGGGCAACACCCTCGGGTACCGAAATCGTCACAGCAATATTTCCAGAAAAGCCGTGCGCGGCGCACACCTCGCGCACCGCCGAAGTGATCATCGCGCGCGGCGTCGCGTTGATGGCGGCCGCCCCCACCGGCTGCTCGAGCCCGGGCAACGTCACGCGCCCCACGCCCACGCCGCCATCGACGGAAACTTCCGATTCGCGCGTGGGCACGCCCTTGCTGCCCGCAGCGCCCGTGCCCGACCCCGCATGTTCCACGCGCGCGTACACGAGCACGCCGTCGGTCACATCGGCATCGTCCCCTGCGTCCTTTTGCACGGCGCACTGGGCGCACCCCTCGCCGATGCATGCATCGACCACGTCCGTCTCGACGGGCAGCCCGCCGGGGGTGACGATCGACACGTGGCCGACGGGCTTTCGTGACAAGAGCATCTCGCAGGCCGCCTTCGCCGCGAGCGTGGCGCAGCTCCCCGTGGTATAGCCGCAGCGCAGGCGGGTCGTCCCGGTATATATGTAGTGCTCGAAGGCCACGCTAGTTGCTCGCCTTCCGATACCCCGTGGCAAACGAAGGGTCGTAAAGCTTGCTGCGCTCGTACGACTCCGCTTGCGCGCCGTTGTGCGCAAGCGCGCCGTTGTGCGCAAGCCCGCCGCGAGCTCCGAGCACGCGGCCCACCACCACGAGCGCCGTACGGTCGATGCCCTCTCGCGCGCCCGCATCGGCGAGCGTGCCCACTGTGCAGCGCACCACGCGCTCCTCAGGCCAGGTCGCCTTGTACACGAGCGCCGCCGGCTCATCGGAGCTGCGGCCCGCGGCCAAAAGCTCGGCGGAAAGCTCGGCGAGCATACCCGAGCTCAGGAAGATGACCATAGTCGAGCCGCTTTCCGCCATGGTACGCATGCCCTCGCCCGCGGGCATGGGGGTGCGCCCGGAAAGCCGCGTGATCACGACCGACTGGCTGATTCCCGGCAGCGTGTATTCCTGGCGAAGCGCCGCCGCGGCACCGCAAAAGCTCGACACGCCGGGCACCACCTCGTAGTCCACGCCGCGCGCGTCGAGCGCGTCCATCTGCTCCTGGATGGCGCCGTACAGGCACGGGTCGCCCGTGTGCAGGCGCACCACTTCCTCGCCCCGCGCATCTGCCGCGCACATCACGTCGAGCACTTCCTCCAAGGTCATGTGCGCGCTGTCGTAGACGATGCAGGATTCCTTGCACTCAGCGAGCAGCTCGGGATTCACAAGGCTTCCCGCCCAAACGACCACATCGGCCGCGCGCAGAAGGCGCGCCCCGCGCAGCGTGATAAGGTCGGCGGCGCCCGAGCCTGCGCCAACGATATGAATCATCCGAGCCTTCCCTTCCCGTTTCTCATCGCAACCGTTTACGTCGCCATTCGCGCAGCGGGCAAAACACGGCGCCTGCGGCGGCAATCGGCGCAAATACGCAGGCAGGAGGCGCAATGCTGCCCGCCCTGGCTTTGACACGTTCACAAGTGCCCACTATCATAGTAAAAGTTTCGGCAACGAGCATATGACAATCGGATAAAAGGAAATGACCGGCGCGGCGCCCGCACAGCCCGCGCTGGCTTGCGGAGGGAACCAGGTGGGAATCCTGGGCAAGGGACATTACTGTATAGGACGCGCGGGCGAACCGCCTCGCGCCCCAAGCCAGACTGCTTCGCCTTTTCCTCACGGCATCGCCGTGGCGTTAGCTCCTTGTGAACCCCGAGGGGTGCGCTTTTCTTTCGCTTGTGCCGACAAGCAACTGTCGCCGGGGGACCGGCAAACCGAGGAAAGGAAAAACCATGTCCGACCAGATGTCACGCCGCGGCTTCATGGGCGCCGCAGCAACCGGAGCCGTTGCGCTCGCCGGAGTCGCGCTCGCGGGCTGCTCCAACACCTCCGCGAGTTCCGAGAAATCGAGTGAAAAGGAGAAGGCCGTGAAGCCGGTCATCCTCGTCACGAGCTTCGGCACGAGCTACAACGACTCGCGCCACATCACCATCGGCGCCATCGAAGACGCTATCCGCGAGAAGTACTGGCAGGACTACGACATCCGCCGCGCCTTCACCGCGCAGATCATCATCGACAAGCTGAAGAAGCGCGACGGCATCACGATCGACAACATGACCGAGGCGCTCGACCGCTGCGTGGAAGACGGCGTGAAGGAAATCGTCGTGCAGCCGACGCATCTCATGGGTGGCCTGGAATACACCGACGTGAAAGACGAGCTCGACAAGTACGCAGACAAGTTCGACAAAATCTCGCTCGGCGACCCGCTGCTCACCTCCGACGATGACTACAAGAAGGTGGCCGCAGCCATTAAGGAGAACATGGCGTCCTTCGACGACGGCAAGACGGCGCTGTGCCTCATGGGCCACGGCACCGAAGCCGATTCCAACGCCGACTATGCCAAGATGCAGGAAGTGTTCAAGAACGAGGGCTTGACGCAGTTCTTCGTCGGCACCGTCGAGGCTGAACCGACCTGCGAGGATGTTATCGCCGCCGCGAGCGCCGCAGGCTACAAGAAGGCCGTGCTCGCGCCGTTCATGGTGGTCGCGGGCGACCACGCGAACAACGACATGGCAGACGAGACCGACCCCGACAGCTGGGCTGCGAAGTTCGTGGCCGCCGGCTTCGAAGTGACGTGCCTGCTCCAGGGTCTGGGACAGAACGTCGCGGTCGACGACATCTACGTCTCGCACGTGGACGACGCCATCGCCAAGCTGTAAACTCGCCGCGCACGGGGCGCCGGTCGCGTCCCCGTGCAACGGGCATGTGCCTTCCCCGACTGACGGCGCATGCCCGTTGCATTCGCATCCCGCCCGCCCACCGCACGGCGCGGGCGGTCGAAGCGATTGAAAGGAACCACTCCATGTTGAAGAAAACCCTCGCCTTCGCACTGTCGGCGGCGCTTTTCGCGTTCTCGCTCGCCGGCTGCGGCGGAAATTCAATCGACAGCGCAAAGGCAAGCGATGCCGATTCCCAGGAAAAGACCGAACAGGCGGCCGATGCGCCCGAGGGCGCAAGCGCTGCCCCCATCACCGCCGACAAGGTGGCCGACGGCACCTATCCGATCACCGTAGATTCCAGCTCGAACATGTTCAGGATTGTGGACGCACAGCTCATCGTGGAAAACGGCTCCATGCACTGCGTGATGACACTTTCCGGCACGGGCTACGGCAAGCTCTTCATGGGCACGGGCGATGAGGCTGCCGCCGCGAGCGAGGCCGACTTCATCCCCTATGTGGAAAACGCGGAAGGCAAGTACACCTACGACGTGCCCGTTGATGCGCTCGACGAGGACACCGCCTGCGCCGCGTGGAGCATTAAAAGGGAGCGGTGGTACGACCGCACGCTCGTATTCGAATCAGCCGGCGTCGACCTGCGCGCCGACGCGCTGAAGTAACGCCATGCGGTCGATTCTTCCCAAGGGGGAAAACAGGAAGCGCCGCAGCATCGCGGCGCGCGCGATCGCCTGCGTTCTCGTCGCCCTGCTCGCGCTTCCCTTCGCGGGGTGCAGTGCGAGCCCGAACGCGACCGGTGCCACGGCGGGCTCTCAGGAATACACTGTGAGTGTCTCGCTTTCCGGCGGGTCAGGGCGCGCAAGCATCGCCTCACCCACCACAATTGTGAAGGATGGCGACACCTACACCGCGACCATCACCTGGTCGAGTTCGAACTACGACAAGATGACCGTCGACGGCGTGGACTACGCGCCCGTAAACGACGGCGGCAACTCCACGTTCGAGATACCCGTCACGCTCGACGAGGACATCGCCGTGTCGGCCGAGACCGTCGCCATGTCGGTGCCGCATACCATCGACTACACGCTCTACTTCGACTCATCCACCATGAAGGAGAAATCGAGCGATGATGCAAGCGGCGGCTCCCCCGCGGGAACGGCTTCAAGCGCCGCGGCCGACTTCCACAACGCCGATTTGGGCTGCGGCTGGGAGCCGACGGGGGCGCTTCAGCTTGAATACGCCAAGCACTTCACTGTCGACGAGTTCGAAGGCGGCTTGCGGCTTATCTGCGTTTCGAACGGGGAGCGCTTCCTCGTGGTGCCGCAAGATGCGAAGGTACCTGATGGGTTGAGCTCCGACATCGCGGTCATAAGGCGCCCCGCCGACAAGGTGTACCTCGTGTCGTCGGCAACGATGTGCCTGGTCGACGCGCTCGATGCGAACGACAATATCCTCATGTCGGGCACGAAGGCCGACGATTGCTCGGTCGCGGGCTTCAAAAGCGCGCTCGAAAGTGGGGCGATCGCCTACGGCGGCAAGTACAGCGCGCCCGACTACGAGCGAATATCGGCCTCGGGCTGCACGCTCGCCATCGAGAACACCATGATCAACCACACGCCCGATGTGAAGGAAAAGCTGCAGAAGCTCGGGCTCGTCGTGCTCACCGAACAGTCGTCGAGCGAGCCCGAAGCACTCGGGCGCGTCGAGTGGATTAAGCTTTTCGGCGTCCTGTTCGACAAGGAAGACGAGGCCACGCACCTGTTCAACGAGCAGAAGGCCCGCGTCGAGCAAACGTCGGGGCTGGCGTCGTCAGGTAAAACCGTGGCGTATTTCTACATTAACTCGAACGGGGCCGCCGTCACGCGGCGGGCGGGCGACTACGTGGCGCAGATGATCGAGCTTGCAGGCGGCAGCTACGCGCTCGATGACGCGCAGACGGCGTCGACGTCAGGTTCGTCAGTAACGCTCGAAATGGAGCGCTTCTACGCGACGGCGAAGGATGCCGACATCATCGTCTACAACGGCACCATCGACGAATCGGTTGCCACCTTGAACGACTTCGTAGGCAAAAACGCGCTATTGTCGCAGTTCAAAGCCGTGAAGAACGGCAACGTCTGGGTCACAAGCGCCGACATGTACCAGCAGATGACTTCTACCGCCGACATTATCGACGAGCTGCACGGGGCGTTCACCGGCGATGACGCGAGCGACTTTCATTATCTGAGGAAGCTCGGCTAGCACCATGAGAAGCCGACTTTCCATGGCATACGACGAATCGGGGCGCGCCGCGCGGTGTCGCGTCGTGACGGCGCTGCTCGCTGTTGCCCTCATCGTGCTCGTCGGGACCAACCTGTGCATCGGGAGCGTGCTCGTGCCCGCAGACCACATCCCCGGCATCCTTTCGGGCGGCGCGGCTAATTCCATGGAAAGCCAGGTCATCTGGGAGATTCGCCTGCCGCGCGTGCTTTCAGCCGTGCTTCTCGGCGGGGCACTTTCGCTCTCCGGGTTCCTGCTGCAGACGTTTTTCAACAACCCCATCGCCGACCCGTTCATCTTGGGCGTCTCCTCGGGCGCAAAGTTCATCGTCGCGCTTACGATGATCGTACTTCTAGGCGCGAACCAGGCCATGTCCTCGCCGGCCATGGTGGCCGCAGCGTTTCTGGGCTCGCTTATCACCATCGGCTTCGTGCTCCTCATCGCACGGCGCATAAGTTCCATGGCCATGCTCATCGTGGCGGGGGTCATGGTGGGATACATCTGCTCGGCGGCGACGAACTTCCTCATCGCCTTCGCCGACGACCAGTCCATCGTGAACCTGCACAACTGGTCTTTGGGTAGCTTCTCGGGTTCGAGCTGGGACGACGTCGCGGTCATCGCGGTCGTGGTGATCACCGTGAGCGCATGCGTATTCGCGATATCGAAGCCCCTTTCCGCCTTCCAGCTGGGAGAGGCCTACGCGAAAAGCGTCGGCGTGAACGTCGCACGCTTCCGCGTGGTGCTCGTCCTTCTAGCGAGCATGCTCTCCGCCTGCGTGACCGCGTTCGCTGGTCCGGTGTCGTTCGTAGGCATCGCGGTACCGCATCTCGTGAAGTCGGCGCTAAAGTCGTCGAAGCCCATCCGCGTGATTCCTGCGTGCTTCTTGGGAGGCGCCATCTTCTGCGCGGGCTGCGATTTGATCGCGCGCACACTGTTCTCTCCCGTCGAGCTTTCTATCAGCGCTGTCACCGCCATCTTCGGCGCGCCGGTGGTTATCGCGCTCATGTTGAAGAAGCGGGTGAGGTAGATGGGGGAATTCGTGCCGCGGCCCAAAACACTCGGAGGGAATATTCCGTGCTTAGACAGTCCTGAGCTCACGCGAAAGTGCCAGAAGGCACTTTCGGCTCGTGCGGAACTGCGCGCGGAACGCCTCCTCCGAGCGGAGTCGAACCTCGAAACCCCGGTCGAAACGCAGGCTGACGGAGCGCCGCTTTTCCGCATAAGCGACCTGTCGGCGGGCTACGACAAGAAGGTCGTAGTCGAAGGCGTCGATCTGGAGGTTCGCGCGGGCGACGTCGTGGCGCTCATCGGGCCGAACGGCTCCGGCAAGTCGACCATCTTGAAAACTATCACACGCCATCTAGCACCGCTTGCCGGCGCGGTCGAGCTCGACGGGCGGGAGATTTCCCGATGGAAGACGGCGGAGTTCGCAAGGAACCTTGCCGTTATGCTGACAGATCGCCCCCGGACCGAGCTCCTCACCTGCCGCGATATTGTAGAGGCGGGAAGGCATCCCTACACCGGGCGAATGGGCACACTCACGCCCGACGACCATAATCGGGTCGACGAGGCCATGAAAACCGCACATGTGAAAGAGCTCGTCGAGCGAGACTTCATGCAGATAAGCGACGGGCAACGCCAGCGCGTCATGCTCGCACGCGCCATCGCGCAGGATCCGCGTGTGCTCGTGCTCGACGAGCCCACGTCGTATCTCGATATACGCTACCAAATCGACCTGCTGCGAATACTTCGCCACCTTGCGAAATCGCGGAATGTGGCTGTCATCATGTCCATCCACGAACTCGAGCTCGCGCAGAAAAGCGCCGACAAGGTGATTTGCGTGAAGGACGGCCGGGTCTTCCGCGCCGGCGCACCCGAGGACATATTCACGCGCGAGACGATTGGCGAGCTCTACGGCCTTCAACATGGTACCTTCAACGAGCGCTTCGGCAGCGTGGAAATTGGGCGCCCACACGGCGATGCGCACACGTTCGTCATCGCCGGCGCAGGTACGGGGTCGGCTGTGTTTCGCCAGCTCATTCGGCAGGGTAAGGCGTTCTACGCGGGCGTTCTGCACGAAGGGGACATCGACTGCGAGCTCGCGCGCGACCTGGCGACGGAATGCGTGGCCGAGCGCGCCTTCGAGCCGATCGGAGATAAAACCATAGCCCGCGCCAAAGAGCTCCTCGTCCACTGCGCGCTCCTTATCGTGTGCCCCGCCGCCTTCGGCACCATAAACGCCCGCAACGCAGAGCTCGTCGAGTTCGCACGCTCGCATGGTATCGAGGTCATGCGAGCGTGCGAAGGTGCATCGGAGGATTCCCAATTGGAGTGGGAAGGATAAACTGGACTTTCATTTAAGGATCCTCAGGCTACAGCTCCTACGCCGGCGAGGTCTCCAAGGCGCCGGAGAACCTCGTGAACAGGAATTTCCACGCCGACGAGCCCAACTAGGCCTAGTCCAAGCGAGATTCCAGACTCGACAGGCCGTTGAGAGTCAGGTCGTTGGCGACCTCAGAGACGCGCTCGATAGGAACCGAGCCGTCAGACAGCGCCCACGTGCGATAGATACCGATAATACCCGACAGCAAAAACGCCAGATAGTAGTCGAACATCTCGTCCTTGAGACCTTGGGGCAGCAGATCGCGCTCGGCAATCTCGTGCTCGAGCGGTGCACGAAGACGAGCCATAAAATCATCGAGCGGAATGTTCGCGATCAGCTGACGATTGAGCACGAGGTTGTTGCACAGCGCCTCGTTAACGGTTTTAAAGAAGGTCGCCGCCGCGCCAAGGGCGCGCTCGTTAGTGTCGCCGTCCATGGAAGCAAGCGTTTTCTCGACCGAGTCGACAATCATCTCCACCACATCGACGGCAATGGCATCGAGCAGGCCGTCAACCGTGCCAAAGTGCACGTAGAAGGTTTTGCGGTCGACATTGGCCTCGCGTGCGATGGCACTCACCGTAATGTCTGCCAGCGGCTTTTCCATGAGCAGGCGCTCGAAAGCAGAAAGGATGGCATTACGGCTGCGAACAATGCGGCGGTCAAGACGCGGTTTGCTGGTTGCCATGGGCGTGTCCCTTCGATATGCGAGCATTCATCAACAGATGAGAGATAATCTACGTAAGAGGATTATCCCCCATACAGCACAAATATGCCCCGCATCATGAAGAACGCACGACTGTCTTACTGCGACTTAGGGCGCTTCTTCTTATTGAGTGCCGACGGAGATACGCGAATACCATCGCCTGTCTGGCGCACATAGGCTTTATGAGCCGGCTTAGCGGCCCCAGAAGCCTTCTGAGCGTGCTTCTTGGGATCAACGGTAACAGCATTCGTGGGGTGCGGCTTAGTGGGCGCAGAGGGCGTCTGAGACGTGCGGCCGAGTTTGCGCATCACGCGATCCCAGCGCGCATGGATGCTCTCGTTGTGGGCGCTCTTAAGGCCCAACAGGGGCGCAGCCAAAATGGTCGGCGCAATGAACGTAATGAGGCGCCACAGCAGATAGCCGGCGGTCGAAGCCGACCCAAAGAAATGACCCAAGAACAATGCAAAGCCACCCTCAGCGCCACCAGTTCCACCGGGCAAGGGGACCGCAGAGCTCAGAAGCTGGACAAAGGCGCTCGCGGCCATGACCGAGAAAAAGTCGACCTCGTGGTGGCCAAAGGCAAGCATCAGGAAATACGGCACCAGATAGAAAAACGCGAGCTGCAGCATGGTGATAAACACGGTGAGCAGCATGGAAGAAAAATGTCCGGCTGAAAGCTTGAACTTCTCGGAGAAGGAGTAGATCTCGCCGTCGACAAACGTGCGCCATCCCTCGATCTTAGTGGCCGAGACACCAATGCGCTCAAGCCAATTGATGATGCAATGGGCAACGCGCGTGACGGTCTTAGGCATGAGCGCGACGGCGAAGATGCCCAGCAAGATGCAGCAGTGTCCACCAAAGCTAAAGACGCACAGCAACGTCATATCGCCATAGCGATCGGCAAAAAACGGCATGCGAGCAAGCAATAGGATAGCGCCCCAGGCAACGAGGCCAAACTGGTACACGATAAAGCGCGTGAACTGCGTGGCGCCAGCCTCGCCAACATTTTGGCCCGCCTTGGTCAGGCGGTAGATCTGGGCGGGAGTCGAGCCCATCATCATAGGTGTGAGGTTGCCAAAGAAGATGCCACTCGCCTCGACCGAGATCAGGTCGCGAATGCCGACGGGTGAATTGGGGTCGAGCCAGACAGCGATCGCATAGGCCACAATGCCAAAGAACAGATACATGAACATGCAAAGACACGCGACAAAGAGCCATGACGCCTGCACGCTCGACATAGCGGCCCAGAACTGCCCCATCTGCCCGGTTACCACCAGATAGACGATATAACCCACCAGCACGACGCCGATAAAGATGGCGCCGCGGCGTGCGCTCTTATTGTCATCGCCGCCCGAGGCCTCAACCTCGACCTGGGGCTTAGACGTATGCTGAGAGGACTCCGTCATGAGACTCCTTCTAACAGACAAAATATCTTGGATATTGTACCCGCAAGGACCATAAGCAGAACGCAAAGCTCTGGTTCAAACGGGAATAGCAGACGGTTGTTTGAAAATAAAAAACCCGGCCTTCCATGGGAAGTCCGGGTATCAGATGCGTGGTAGCCCGTACCAGATTCGAACTGGTGATCTCCGCCTTGAGAGGGCGGCGTC
>NZ_JADNDZ010000087.1 GCF_015552075.1 Collinsella aerofaciens | reverse complement strand
GGCATAGACCTTCTGGTCATGCCTTGCCTTTTGAATGACAAATTGTCGCCCTGGGTGGCGCGCAGCGTCAACTAGTTACGCGGTTTGGTAAAACCGCGTAACCCAATTAGAAACGGTTGCCGCGGAAGCCGCCGCCGTTGCGGCCGCCACGGTCGCCACCGCGACCGCCGCGGTCGTTACCGCGGTTGCCGCCAAAGCCGCCACGGTTGCCGCCGCGGTCGCCATAGCCACCACGGTTGCCGCCAAAGCCGCCGCGACCGCCACGGTCGCCGCCACGGTCACCAAAGCCGCCACGGCCGCCGCGATCGCCACCGCGACCGCCACGGTCACCGCCACGGCCACCGCGATCGCCAAAGCCGCCGCGACCGCCACGGTCACCGCCACGGCCACCGCGATCGTCACGACCGCCGCGAGGACCGCGGTCCTCGTCCAGGCCCATGGCGACGAGCGGAGCAATGACCTTATCGAGAGCGGCCATCAGCTCGGTGGCCTCCTCGTAAGAAAGCTCGGGCAGGAGCTTCTCCTTCTTGTTGGCAAGCTCGACCAGGCCCTCAGCGGCATCCTCGGCAGCGAAGACGACAATCTTGCGCATATCGCCCTCGGCGTCGTCGATTCGGCCGACCAGATCGGCAGCCTCGGCCTCGGCCATCAGGCCATCGAGCTCACGAAGGCGCATGCCCAGCAGGTCAGACATTTCCTTCTGCTCCATCTTGGGCTTGAGGTCAAGAAGCTTGATGGCGCGCTCGATGTTCGCCATGCGCTCGGCCTTGGCCTCCTCCTCCTTGGAAATAGCAAAGCGACGGCTACGCAGCAGGCGGGCGGCCTTCTGCATCTTGTCCATCAGCTCTTCGTCATCGTAATCAACGGCGGCCTCGACAACCTCGGCCTCCTCCTCGGCGGAAACCTCGTCAGCAGACTCAACCTCGGCAGCTTCGGTCTCCACGGTCTCGACTGCCTCGACCTCGGCAGCCACGGTCTCGTTCTCGGTCTCGTTCATGATCTCTTCGTTCTCAGACATGAGACTCCTTCTTGGCCCTCTCGGGCATCATCGCCCCATTCGCGGGGCCCGTCGCGCACTCTTTGCGCTTTAAACATTCATGCCTCTCGGCAAAACGTCCATTAGTTTATGGTGTCGCCATCCAATCTAGCTGCAGAATCTATGTGTACACATTAATGCGACATGTGTGACTCGCGACGAGCGTACACCAGCGACGCCACGAACCCGACCACGGCAATTACAGCCGCCACACGCACGGCAGCTGCAAATCCAATCGCCTGGGCAACGTCGGTCGCAACGCCAGCCGCACCGGCAGTCGCCGCAGAACTCGAGAGCAGACCGATAAACAGCGACGGGCCAAACGATGCGGCAATCATATTCCACGTGTTAAGCAATGCCGTTCCGTGAGGATGTTCAGCGGCGGGTAGCGTCTCCAAGCCGGCCGTTTGCGAGGGGCTCAGCACCAAACCGACTCCGGCATACACCACAACGGTCAGTGCCACGACGACGCCGATGTTCATGCTTGCCGCCGTCATCGAGATGGCAGTCTGCCCCACGGCAATCAGGGCAAAGCCGACCGGCAGCAGCGGCCATGCGCCGCGGGCGTCCATCACGCGTCCGCCCACAATCGAGGTCACGGCGTTGCAGGCAATTGCTGGCAAAATGAGCAGGCCCGCAACAAGTGCGGTCATGCCGTATGCGCCCTCAAAATAGAGCGGCAACAAAACGCTCATCGAGAACGTCGTCGTCATCGACACCACCACGAGCAGGCACGCAGGCCAAAAACGAACGCTCGCCATAGGACGCACGTTAAGCACCGGATGCTCGAGCTTAAGCTGGCGGGCCGCAAACAGGCCGAGCAGCACAATGGCAGCGAAAAGCGTCACGATGCCGGCAATCAGATTGGTCGAGAACTCGCCTACGGAATACACAAATGCCGTAATGCCGGCGGCGAGCAAAACAACCGACAGAATATCAAGCGTGGTGTTCAAGCGCTCTCCGACATTCTGAACGAGCTTTACGCCCGCCGCAGCGACCGCAATACCGCCCACCAGCGGCACTACGAACACCGCCCTCCAGCCAAATAACGTGCACATAAAACCGCTAATCACGGGTCCAAACGCCGGCCCTAGCGTAATGCAGGCGCCGCCCAGGCTCAGATACAGACCGAGCTTCTCGCGCGGGGCGCAAGACAGCACCACGTTCATCATGAGCGGGAACAAGATGCCCGATCCCGCAGCCTGCAAAATACGACTTGGCAGCAAAACGCTAAACGACGGAGCGACCAGGCACAGGACTTCGCCGGCGACCATGCATCCGCATGCGAAAAACAGCAGCTTGCGCGTCGAGAAACGGCCGGACAGGAAGGCCATGATGGCCGTAAAAATCGACGTCACGATCATGTAGCCCGAGACGAGCCACTGTGCCGTGGTGGCACTCACCGAAAAGGCCGCCATAATGTCGTGCAACGCCACGTTAATGATGTTCTCGTTAAACGCGGCAACAAAGGCTGCAATATACATTACGACGAGAATCGCCGCAGTGGCCGATGGCGTTACTTGAACTTGTTGCTGAGATTTGCTCCCCATGCATTTCCTTCCTCTTGGAACGACAGTCGCATCGCCCCAGAGGGACAGTCCAGGGCGAAAAATGAGCCCTAGACTTACGCCAGACGCCGTACACGACGAATCTGGCAACATGGTCCAACATCGAAAGATTGTAACGCGGACGCACAGCTTTCCTTCCGCGCTATTATTAAAAGTCCACGAAAGCATAAGACATGAGGAGCCCGCCATGATTAAACCCATCATGAAGTCCGAGTTCTTTTTGCGTCTGCCTTCCGAAGACGCGGGACCCGACGATGCCGCAACCGGGCAGGATCTCCTGGATACACTCCACGAGCATGAGCGCGAGTGCGTGGGCCTCGCCGCCAACATGATCGGCGTGCGCAAACGCATCATCTGCGTAAAGGACGGCAACAGGACACTCCTGATGTACAACCCTCAAATTCTTGAGCAGGTCAATGCCTATCAGACGAGCGAAGGATGCCTCTCGTTCGTCGGCGAGCGTCCCTGTACCCGTTATCGCCGCATTAAGGTTGAGTATTTGGACGAGGACTTCGTCCACCGCATCAAAAACTTCTCGGGCTACACCGCCGAGATCATCCAACACGAAATCGACCACTGCAACGGGATTGTTATTTAGTTCCGCCGTTCTACCGAACGGCGGACCACTTGACGCTGCGCGAGCCGCATTCACGCCAATCTGACGTTCAATTTCGAGGGCGCGACCAGAAGGTCAGCGCCCTCTCATTTCACGTCACCTTGGCGCAAATGCGGCTCGCTCGCTGTCGTATGTCTATCCTGCGACGCCTCGATTCTTGCGGCGGCAGGCACCTAATCCCCTACGATTGGCGGTAATGGTCAAAGAAGTCGGCGAGGTCTTCGAGGGACTCTTTGAGTACTTCCATGCGCGGCAGGTACACGATACGGAAGTGGTCGGGCTCAGCCCAGTTGAAGCCGCCGCCACGCGTGATCAGGATCTTCTTCTCGTGCAGCAGGTCAAGGGCGAACTGCTCGTCATCGGTGATGTTGAACTTCTTTACATCCATCTTGGGGAAGATGTAGAACGCCGCACGCGGCTTAACTACCGAGATGCCGTCAATCTTGCTGAGTGCCTCATACACAAAGTTGCGCTGCTCGTAGACACGGCCGCCGGGACGGATGTAATCGTTAACGGACTGATGGCCACCGAGTGCCGTCTGAACGATCGACTGAGCCGGCACGTTGGAGCACAGGCGCATGTTGGAAAGCATGTTGATGCCCATGATGAAGTCGCTCATGCAGCGCTGGTTGCCCGAGAGCACCATCCAGCCAATACGATAGCCCGCAATCATGTGCGACTTGGAAAGGCCACTAAAGGTGACACAGGGCAGATCGGGGGCGAGCGAGGCAATCGAGACGTGCTCGTAGCCGTCCATGCACAGGCGGTCGTAGATCTCATCGGCAAAGATCATCAGCTGATGCCTGCGTGCAATCTCGACGATGCCCTCGAGCACCTCGCGCGGATAGACAGAGCCCGTGGGGTTGTTGGGGTTGATGATGACGAGGGCTTTGGTCGCGCTCGTAATCTTGGACTCCATATCCTCTAGGTCGGGATACCAATCCGCCTGCTCATCGCACAGATAATGTACGGGATGACCGCCAGCAAGGGTAGCGCACGCCGTCCAGAGCGGATAGTCGGGGCTGGGGATCAGAATCTCGTCGCCATTGTCGAGCAGCGCGTTCATCGAAAGCTGAATGAGCTCGGACACGCCGTTGCCCGTGTAGATATGCTCCATCTGAACGTTGGGCAGGCCTTTGATCTGCGAATACTGCATGATCGCCTTGCGCGCGGAGAACAGGCCACGCGAGTTGGAATAGCCTTCGCAGTCGGGCAGCTGCTGGCGCATGTCCTTGATGACCTCATCGGGCGTGCGGAAACCGAAGGGCGCCGGGTTGCCGATATTGAGCTTGAGGATGCGCTCGCCCTCGTCCTCCATACGGGCGGCCTCGTCGACGACGGGACCGCGCACGTCATACAGGACGTTATCGAGCTTGGTGGATTTAGAAAAAGTACGCATGGTGGTGCTCCTTGCAATTTGAGCTGAGGGATGGGGTTCGGGCTTGGAATCGTTGCGGGGTGATGATGCCTCGCCTTGATCGGCGTCGCCGGCAAGCAGCCAGGTAACATCGACCTCCAAAATACGAGCGAGCAGCTCAGCCACATCGCGCCGCGGGATCGTCTTGCCGCTCACATATTGGCTCATCTGACTCTTGCCGAGTTTTTTGCCGAGCATCTCCGATGCGCGGATCACGTCCGACTGGCGAACGTCGCGATCGGACATAGCCTGTCGCAGGCGATCGCTAAACGTCTCTTGGGCCACAGGAACCTCCTCGCTGGCAAAGTTCAATTTATAGAACACGAATTGAACCGAGGTTCAATTTAGTAAGCAGTATAGCGCCGCGCCTCATTCGAAAGTTCAATTTCATAAGAAAACGTACCGAACTCCGAGGTTTGCCCAAAGCGGACAATGGCGTGTACGCGTTTAGAGGTATTCAAGGAATCGAGCGGCGGCAAGCGAAACGTCAGCCGTGCGATATATCGCATTGATCTGCCGATGGGGATGTCCCTCGAGCGAACGCACGGCAACATCGAACTGACAACGGCGCAAGATGAGCGCGGGAAGAATACTCACGCCCAGGCCGTCCTCGACCATGGCCATAATCGCATAGTCATCCCAGGTCGACAGCTTAGAGCGCACCGCCAGGCCCGCGCGGCGAAACAGCGGCGTAATCTCGTCGTCGCTACCGCGTTCCAGCAGGATAAACTGCTCGTTGGCCAAATCGGCAAGGGAAACGACCTCCGCGGTGGCAAGCGAGGAGTCCGCTGGCACCACGGCCATCAGCTCGTCTTGCACCAACGGTCGCGACGCCATGCCGGCGCCGCGTGGCTCGCGCGGAATAAAGCCCAGGTCGCAGCGGCCCTCTGCCACCCATTGTTCGATCTCTGAATAGTCGCCCATCAGCAACTCATAATCGACATCCGGATGATCGGCGCGAAAGCGCGCAATCACCGGCGGCAGCACGTGGGTCGCCACACTCGAAAACGTACCGATGCAGATTTTGCCGCGCATGAGTCCACGCATCTCATCCACCCGTCGCTGCAAGCGAGTGAATTCCTCGCAGAGCGCCTCGACAGCCGGCATGACCTGCCGCCCGTCGGCAGAAAGAGCCACGCCCTCGCGACTGCGGTCGAGCACCTTAAAACCCCAGTCGGCCTCAAGATCGGCCACCATACGGCTCACGCCCGGCTGCGAATAGCTCAGGCGCTCGGCAGCACGCGTAAAGCTTCCGGCGCGCACCGTCTCCAGCAGCACCTGCATCTTTTGAATATTCGTTTCCACGGCACCCTTCCACCTTTGCATGAGTTTTTGTCATGTTCTCCATGCATTATATTCGCTTTTCTTCTAGAGCCAGTTCACCCATAGTGAACATGCTCAGATATAGAGGGGATGTCAGCGCATGAACAACGGACTGTTTACGTACTTAGCAGCATTGCTATTGTTTGGCTCCAACGGCATCATCGCCGCCGCCATCGCGCTGCCGAGCTCCGATATCGTGCTACTGCGCACGTTTTTGGGCGCACTCTCGCTTGTCACCATCCTCGCCATCACCCAACGCCATAAGTTGCAGGCGCCATCTCGCCCCCGCGAAGCCGCGGCCCTCCTCCTCTCGGGAGCCGCGCTGGGCACCAGCTGGATTTTTCTGTTCCGCGCCTACCAGACGATCGGCGTCGGCGTATCCTCGCTGCTGTACTACTGCGGCCCCATCATCGTTATGGCGCTCTCCCCACTCATCTTTGGCGAAAAACTGACCGGCGGCAAAATCGCCGGGTTTATCGCCGTCGCCTGCGGCGCCTTCCTCATCGCGGCACAAGGTCTGGGCGGCAATATGCCCATTGCGGGTATCGCTTGCGGCATCGTCTCGGCCTTCTGCTACGCATTGATGGTCATCGCCAGCAAGGGCGCGCCACACATCGAAGGCCTCGAGAACTCCACGCTCCAGGTGAGCGCCGCCTTTGTGACCGCGCTGGTCCTCACGCTCATCACGCAGGGTGCTCCCTCATTCCTGCCCGCCGGCGTCGCCGCCAGTATTGATTGGCGCGCCGTCGTCATGCTCGGCGTCGTCAACACCGGCATCGGCTGCCTGCTCTACTTTAGTGCCGTCGCCAAACTGCCCGTGCAGACCGTCGCCGTCGTCGGCTACCTCGAGCCGCTTTCGGCCGTCGTGTTCTCGGCCGTCCTTTTGGGCGAAACCATAACACCGGTCCGCCTGATGGGCGCCGCGCTTATCATCGGCGGCGCGATTTTTTGCGAACTCGCCGGCAAGCGCGCAAGCGCCAAGGCTGGCATAGCCCAGACAGCACGTGCTTAAAAGCCCCTGTTTTGAAATGCTACCTACGTACATAAATAATCCCCAGCTGGGGATTATTGTCTAAAATAACCTGATGTGCCAAACTGCTCTTGTATGTATAAAGACGGCATAAAGATTATCTGTCCTAGACAGATAACCGGATGTCAAAGGGAGTCCACGTGGCACACAACAAACTGGAGGCAAGCCCCCAAGACCAGCGTGGTCAAGGCGGGCACGGAGCCATCCCCCTCTCCGCTGGCATGCTGCTCGTAACGCTCGGCGTCGTCTATGGCGACATCGGCACGAGCCCCATGTACACCATGAAATCAATCGTCGCCAACAACGGCGGCATCGGTACCGTCAGCGAGGACATGATCCTGGGCGCGCTTTCGCTCGTCATCTGGACCATGACGCTCGTGACCACGGTCAAGTACGTGGTAATCGCCATGAAGGCCGACAACCACAACGAAGGCGGCATCTTCGCCCTGTTTAGCCTGGTGCGCAAGGTGGCACCGTGGCTGATTCTCCCCGCCATGATCGGCGGTGCGGCGCTACTCGCCGACGGCATCCTCACCCCCGCTGTCACGGTCACCACAGCCATCGAGGGTCTGCGCACCATCGAGTGGGGCCACGCGCTGTTGGGTGACGGGCAAACTAACGTCATCATTATTACCATCATCATTATCTGCGGCCTGTTTGCCATGCAGCGCGCTGGCACCTCGTCAATCGGCAAGCTGTTCGGTCCGCTCATGACGCTGTGGTTCCTGTTCCTGGCAGGCGCCGGTCTGTTCAACATGCTCGGCAACCTGTCCATCTTGCGCGCGCTCAACCCCATCCGCGGCGTCATGTTTCTGTTCTCGCTCATCAACCACTCGGGCATCATGGTGCTCGGCTTCGTCTTCCTGTCGACGACCGGCGCCGAGGCGCTCTATTCAGACATGGGCCACGTGGGCAAGGCCAACATCTACGCATCCTGGCCGTTTGTTAAGGCGGCGCTTATCCTTAACTACCTGGGTCAGGGCGCTTGGCTGCTCGCAAACAATTCCAATCCCCAGATGCTCGCGATGGATATCGTCAACCCGTTCTATATGATGCTCCCTGAGCCCCTGCGCCCCTTTGCCATCGTGCTTTCGGCCGTGGCGGCCATCATTGCCTCGCAGGCGCTCATCACCGGCTCGTTCTCGCTGGTATCCGAGGCCACGCGCCTCAACCTTATGCCGCACCTGCGCATCCACTACCCCAGCGACACCAAGGGTCAGCTCTATATTCCGCTCGTCAACAACATCATGTGGGTCGGCTGCATCTTCATCGTGCTGCTGTTCCAGAACTCCGAGCGCATGGAGAGCGCCTATGGCCTCGCCATTACCGTGACCATGCTTATGACCACGACGCTTTTGACGAGCTATATCGTCGGCATTCTCAAGCACAGACTGAGCGCCTGCGTCTTCGCCCTGCTTTTTGGCGCCATTGAGCTGTGCTTCTTCGCTTCATGCCTCACCATGTTCTTTGACGGCGGCTACGTCATGATCTTCCTGGCCGCGCTGCTGTTTGGCCTTATGTATGTGTGGCGCCGCGGCACCGCCATCGAGCGCACGCAGACGATCCTGCTGCCCGTCTCCAAGTACATCGATCAGCTCAACCGCCTGCGCAACGACGAGACCTATCCCGTGCTCGCCGACAATCTGGTATTTCTCACCAACAGCCCCGACCCGCTCACACTCGACCGCGACGTGCTCTATTCCATCCTGGACAAGCACCCCAAGCGCGCCAAGGCATATTGGTTCATCAACGTGCACGTTACCGACGAACCCTATACGCACGAGTATTCCGTCGAGACCTTTGGCACGGACTTTTTGTTCCGCGTGCGCCTGGACCTGGGCTTTAAGGTCAACCAGCGCGTCAACGCCTATCTGCGTCAGATCGTTGGCGACCTGATGGCATCGGGCGAGCTGCCGCCGCAACATCACACCTACTCCATCTACGAGACGCGCGGCAACGTGGGCGATTTCCGCTTTTGTATGCTGCGCAAGATGCTTGCCCCCGAAACGGACATCAACCGCAATGACCACCGCGTGATGGCCATCAAGTACGCCGTCCGCCGCGCCTGCGGAAGCCCGGCACGCTGGTACGGTCTCGAGAACTCGGCCATCATCATCGAGTACGTACCGCTCTTTGCCCGCATGCGCCCGGCCGTCAAACTTGTGCGCACCCAGGTGCCGCTCGAAGTTCAGATCGAAGAGGCCGAGGAAATGGAGGTCGACATCTTCTCGGACGACTTGGTCAACGGCAACGAGGCCGGCAAGAGCATGAACGTCGATCCCACCGAGCTGCTCGAGAGCGTCGCCGATACGCCCGAACAGCAACTCGACGGACTCGAGAGCACCCAGTTCAACGACGCCAACTTCTAACACGCCACCAGCCATTGACGACAACGGCCTCGCATCTCATAAGAGGTGCGAGGCCGTTTTATGTCGCAACGGACCAGTGAGCTACGAACGACGCGGCTCGGGAACCACGAGCCTATCGGGGCTCGCGCCCTCGGCATCCATCAGGCTCACGTAGCGAATCGACGGATCCCCATACATCGCGTAGTAATAATTGCCCGTGCGCGCGCTAAAGCATCCGGTGTAGATAGTCTTCTCGAACTTGCCATCGCCCATCCTGGACGCTCCCTCGATCATCACCACGCCCTCGAGCGAGCGGAACATGCGAACGACGTTTTCGGTCTCGCTCTCCTTTTGTGGGTAATTGGCATTGAGGTACGCCGCCTTTACAAAACGGCTCGGCGAATAGCAATCGCCCGGAATGCCGCGCATGCCGGCACCGGCTCCATAGGGCTTAAGCTCGGCGCCACGCCATGTCGCCGTCTGCGGAAAATCGCTTGTGGCCGTGATATAGGTGCGCAGGTTTTCCATGTGCCACGGGAAAGTCGGCTGATTGGCAAGGGTGTCGACCGGATTGTCGTATACATGCAGGCCGTCAGCCATCATCTCGACCACGATGCTGCGTTGGCTGTCGCCGATAATCCAATGGAGCAGTGACACGCCCAGCCCCTCTCCGGCAGATTTGGCGACAATCACCGTGTCGCGCAGCGCGGCCTCGACCTCATCGACCGTCGAGAACGTCGCTGCCACCCACAGGGGAAACTCATAGGCCGCGATATTGTTCTTGCCGTCGACAGGGCCATCGGCATACTCGGCATAGCCGGGGAAGTTGAGCCCCGCCACAGCCAGACCCGCATCGTTACCGCAGTCGAAAAACATAGGGTAGTTCTCGTAATCGATGCACATGCCGATTACCGCGTGCGCCGCCGACGCATCGTCGATAAACGAATACGGAATGTGGAACCCGCGCGGCATCACGCGAACCTGTTGGCCGTAGTCAAAGCTCCAGTCGAGGTTGCGGCCTAGATACATGTGGCCAGAATTATCGGTAAATCGAATGCTCGTACACATAGCGCCTCCTAGCTTTACGTTCCTGCTAAGGTTATTGTCACCAAACAAAAAGGCGCTAAACACAAAAGCCCGGACATGACAACAATGTCACGCCCGGACCAAAAGAGACGAAGTGCGGTGCTTTGGTCCCCTTAGACCAACTTTCCTAGACAGTGGTCAATCATGTGTTGAATCATCTGCGCCTCGAAGCCCACAAAGTCCTGCTTGCGCTCGCGCATCTTGCCGTCGACGATCACGTCATAAGCGACCTTGCACTTGATATAGCGCGTGGACTTGGTGACCTCCTCGTGCGTCAGGCAGCTCTCCTCCATCTTGCTGGCGCCCAGGCCAAACACCAGACGGGGGTTGTAGAGCACGTGGGGCTCGCCGGCATCGTCCAGGTAGACGCAAACCTTCTTGGTAACGCCAATCTGGTTAGCGGCCAAGCAGCCGGCATCGTCGAGCGACTTGATGGTATCGATCAGGTCCTGAGCAACCGACTCGTCCTCGACAGTCGCAACCTCGCAACGCTGGGACAGGATAGCCTCGTCGTGGCAAAGCTCTTTAATCATACGTTCCTCCATAGGGGTCGTTGTAACCGCTTAAGTATACGGTACCTACACAATTTCATGCGAAAGATACCGCCCGTCCGTTACAAACCGCCGAACATCAACATGCGAGGAACACCAACTTCACAAAGGCGATATAGTGGGTGAGTTCGTGTCAATCGGCCTAAACTCGGGGCCGAACAAGGAAAGGGTATGCATGGACGAACTATTTCACGTCAGTGAGCGCAAGTCCACAATCGGGACCGAACTCCGCGCTGGACTGACAACATTCCTGGCGATGGCCTACATCATCGCCGTCAACCCCGCGGTGCTCTCGGGCGCCGGCATCGATGCGGGAGCGCTCGCCTGCGCCACCTGCCTGGGCGCCGGCATCATGACCATCTGCATGGGCATCTTCGCCAACCGCCCGCTCGCCTGCGCGTCGGGCTTAGGCGTCAACGCGATGATCGCTGGAATCGCCACCACCGTCTGCGGCGGTGACTGGCACGTGGCCATGAGCGTTATCTTCCTCGAGGGTATCGTCATCTTGCTGCTCGTGCTTTGTGGCCTGCGCGAGGCCATCATGGACGCCATCCCGGTTGTCCTGCGTCACGCCATCTCGGTGGGTCTGGGCCTGTTTATCGCCATGATTGGCCTGTGCGATGCCGGCATTATCACCGCTGGCGCCGGTACACTCGTCGGTCTGGGCGACATCACCTCCCCCACCTTCATCGTCGGCATCATCTCCATCCTGGTGACGGTCGCCCTCGCCTGCCGCAACGTCCCCGGCTCGCTGCTCATCGGCATCGTCGTCGCCGTCATCGCCGGTATCCCCCTAGGTGTGACCCAGGCTCCGACCGGTATCATCGCCCCGCTCGACTTCTCGAGCATCGGTGGCCCCATCGCCGACGCCGGCGGCGTGCCCGCCATCGTCAAGGTCCTTACCGACCCCGCGCTCCTCGTCATCTCGTTCTCGCTGCTCATGAGTGACTTCTTCGACACCATGGGCACCGCGATGGCCGTAGCCAAGCAGGGCGAGTTCCTCACCGACGACGGCAACGTCGAGAATATCAAGGAGATCCTAATCGTCGACTCCGCCGCCGCCGCTGTGGGCGGTTTCATGGGTGTCTCCTCCATCACCACCTTCGTCGAGTCCACTTCTGGCGCCGCCGACGGTGGCCGCACGGGCCTCACCTCCGTCACCACCGGCGTGCTGTTCATTCTCGCCGCGTTCTTCTCCCCCATCGTCACCATCGTTTCCAGCGCCGCCACCTGCGGTGCTCTGGTCTACGTCGGCTACCTCATGATGAGCGAGGCCTCCGAGATCGACTGGTCCGACGTGTCGCAGGGTTTCCCGGCGTTCATGATTGTCGCCGGCGTGCCCTTCACCTACTCCATCTCTGCCGGAATCGGCCTGGGCTTTATCGCCTACGTGATCGTCGCGCTCTTTAAGGGCGAGGCCTCCAAGATCAAGCCGCTCATGTGGATCGCAGCCCTTGCCTTCCTCGTCTACTTCTTTGTAGCGTAGCGGCAAAGCTGCCAAAGCAGAACACCAAAGCGCGGAGTCGCATCGAGCGGCTCCGCGCTTTTCTTTTAAAGCCAGGCAACGCACGGACGCGCGATGTATTGCTTCCCAAGTTTTGGACATTTTGCCCTCCAAACGGCACTACCGCCGGCTTCATCCTGCAGATATGCTGGGCGTAATCGCATAGGCCCTATGAGGATGGGAGTAACCATGGCCGCCTTGTTCACGACCCCCAAGCGCAATGACAAAACCTCTGGAGCCCATTTTGTCGAGCCCGACGTGCGCCGTCGCACGCTGCTCGCACACGGCAGCTGGCGCCGCGTGACGCGCCGCATCGTTGTAGGCGCCGTATGCGCGCTTACGGTGAGCTCGCTGCTCATGCCGAGCGTCTCGCTCGCGGCCGAGTGGGTCAACGTCGGCGGCACTCAGTACAACACTGCAGCAGGCGACGAGGCCGGCACCTGGGCCTGGGACGGCGCCGACGATATGAAGCTCAACGGCTATAACGGCGGCGCGATCGAGGCAGCGGGCAAGCTCAACGTGAGCTACGAGGGCGACAACATCGTCACTAACGGCGACGGCCGCGGCATCAAGGTTAAGGATGGCGCGAACGAGAACGCCGAGCTTAATATTCAGGGCGACGCGTCCAGCACGCTCAACGTGACATCTTCTCGTGACGCCATCACTTCCGTCGGCAGCATCAACATCGACGGCGCTGGCACTGTCAACGCCACGAGCACCGAGCACGATGCCATCGATGCCGGGGGCGATGTCACCATCAAGGGCTCGGGAAACGTTAACGCCACGGGCGATTCGGATGGCATCAGGGCCGACGGCAACATCACGATCGACAACAGCGGAACCGTCACCGCCAAGGCCACCGAGGATCAGGGTATCGATGCTAACGAGAACCTCATCATAAAGGGCGGCGGCAAGGTAGAGGCAAGCTCTATCAAAGACAATGCGATTTGGGCCGACGGCAACATCGAGATCTCGGGTGGCAGCCAGGTCAAGGCAAGCTCCGAGGAAGACGCCGCCATCGACGGTAAAAACAGCCTCACGGTCACGAACGCTTCCCTCAACGCAAGTGGCGTTGGGTATGGCATCTATGTCTACAAGGGCATCACGTTCGATGGCGCAACCGTAACGGTCCGTGCAAGCGCAGGGAACGATGAAGCCAGCGCCCTCTTCACCGACGAGGACGACATCGTCATCAAGAACGGCTCGATCGTGGATGCGTTCGCAGAAGGCCAGTTCTCGACCGCAATCTCCACCAGAAACTACTACCCCAACGAAGCGGGTGGTCACATCTACATTAGTGACTCCGTTGTCAAGGCTATAGCCCGCTATGTCGAGTCCGGTAGCGACGGCCCCGATCACTACAGCAACGACCAAAGCGGCGCGGTCATTCCCGAGCATAGGGGTGTGAACATCGGCATCTTTGCCCGGACCAAGGAGGGCATCACGCCCGCGACCATCTCGATTGTCCGCAGTAAGGTCACAGCTGAGGGAGACACGGCGGCAATCTTCGCCCTTGCCGTGAGCGCGGACGGCGAGACAATCGGCACCATCGAGATCGAAGGCGCTCCCATACAGACGCCCACAGGCGGCAAGATCATTGGCTATCGCAACAAGGAAGAACTCGATGACGGCATCTTCTACGTGGTGGGTCAAACCATCGGCACGGGCGACACCACGATCGACTCCCCCTATAACGAAGCTGTCGCCAAGAGCACGGTCATCATGCCTCCCGAGGAGATCAAACCCGAGGAGAAGCCCGGCGAGACCAAGCCCGAGGGTTCCAAGTCCGAGGGCACGAAGACGACCAAGACCGTTGCAGTTGCAGCCACGGGAGCCAAGACCACCGGCAAGCTCGCGGCAACCGGCGACGCCTCGAACGCAGCCATCGTGGCAGCCGCCCTTGCGGGAACAGCCGCCATCGCCGCGGGCGCCGTGGTGAGCCGCAAGCGCTCGTAAACACTTTTTCGCACGGGACGGGTGGATCGCGGCCCTTGCCTTCCTCGTCTACTTCTTCGTAGCGTAAGGGCAAGGCTGCAAAAGCTGAACAATAAAGCGCGGAGTCGCCATGCGGCCCCGCGCTTTTCTTTTAGCGCCGGTCCCTGCGCCGGCGTGCGGCCTATTTCTCCCCAATTTTGGCCATTTTGCCCTCCAAACGGCACTACCGCCGGCAACATCCAGCAGATACGCTGAATCTAGTCGTATAGGCCCTATGAGAACGGGAGCAACCATGGCAGCCTTGTTCACGACCCCCAAACGCAATGACACTACCGCCGGAACCCATGTTGCCGAACCCGACGTTCGCCATCGCATAGGACTCGCGCACGGCAGCTGGCGCCGCGTGACGCGCCGCATCGTCGTGGGCGCCGTGTGCGCGCTCACGGTGAGCTCGCTGCTCATGCCGAGCGTCTCGCTCGCAGCGGAATGGGTCAAGGTCGGCGGCAACAAGTACAACACCGCGGCGAGCGACGAGGCCGGTACCTGGTCGTGGGACGGCGCCGACGACTTGAAGCTCAACAACTATAACGGCGGCGAGATCCAGGCCGCAGGCAAGCTCAACGTGAATTACTCGGGGACCAACATCGTCACTGCCGAATGGATCGAAAGCATCAACGTTTCTCATGGCACTAACGAGAATGCCGAGCTCAATATCCAAGGCGACGAGGGCGGCACGCTCAGCGTGACATCTACTGAGGACGCTATCCTCTCCACGGGTAATATCAACATCGACGGAGCCGGATCCGTCAACGCCACGAGCACTGGGTTTGATGCCATCAATGCCGGAGGTGATCTCGCTATCAAAGGTTCGGGCAACGTCAACGCCACGGGTGCATCGGATGGCATCAGGGCAAACGGCAATATCACGATTGACGACAGCGGAGCCGTCACCGCCAGGGCTACCAAGGACAAGGGTATTGGAGCCGACAAGAACCTCACCATCAAGGGTGGCGGGACGGTCGAGGCAAGCTCAGCCGATGGTGAGGCCCTTTGGAGCGGCGGCAATATCAACATCTCGGACGGCAGCCAGGTCAAGGCAAGCTCCGAGAAAGACGCTGCCGTCGAGGCCAAGGGCAGCCTCGCAGCCACAAACGCCTCCCTCAACGTAAACGGTGTTGAATATGGCGTCTATGCCCACAAGGGCATCACCCTCGATCATGCAAACGTGACGGTCCGTGCAAGTAAAGGCAGATACGGTGGCGCCAACGCCCTCTTCACCTACCAGGACGACATCGTCGTCAAGAACGGCTCCACCGTGGACGCGTTTGCGGAAGGCGAGGTTTCGGCTGCATTCTCCACCAGAAACGATCGACCCAACGAGAAGGGCGGCCACATCTACATCAGCGACTCCGTTGTCAAGGCCATAGCCCGCTATGTCGAGAACGGCGACGGCCCCATCCCCTACAGCGAAAACCAAGATGGCGAGACGAGGCGCGAACCCCAAGGCGAGAACATCGGCATCATCGCCCAGACCAGCGAGGGCGTCACACCCGCAGCCATTTCGATCATCCGCAGCAAGGTAACGGCCGAAGGAGATACAGCGGCAATCTTTGCCCGTGCCATGAGCGCTGACGGCAAGACAATCGGCACCATCAAGATTGAGAACGCCGCCATCCAGACGTCCGAAGGCGGCAAGGTCATTGACTATCGCAAGCTCCGTGACGGCATCTACGAGGCAGGCCAAGCCATCGGCACGGGCGACGCCACGGTCGACTCCCTCTATATCAAAGCAGTCGCCAAAAGTACGACCATCGCACCTCCCGAGGTAGCCAAGCCGGAAGACCCCAAGCCCGACGAGACCAAGCCCGCAGAAAGCAAGCCCGCGGAGTCCAAGCAGAACCCCAAGCCTGAGGGCTCAAAGCCGACCAAGGCCGTTGCGGCTTCAACCACGAAAGCCAAGACTACCGGCGTGCTCGCGGCAACCGGCGACACCTCGGGTGCGGCCATCGTGGCAACCGTCCTTGCGGGAACAGCCGCTATCGCCGCAGGCACCATGGCGAGCCGTAAGCGTTCTTAGACGCCTCTGCGCACATGGCAGCTCCCGCGAAGGCCCCGAGCCCGAGCACCGTTTAACGACGCCATCGCCGAGCTCCCCTCCGGCGGTGGCGTTTTCCTGTTCGCACTCGCGCGGTGCGCATGCGATTGTTCTTAATGCAGCCCAACCTGTATGTGCCAGCGTGCGACAATTGGGGCTGCCGATATCACAACGCTGAGAGAAGCCCGTCATGGAAGCGCATCAAAAGCAGATAACCGTTTATTCGAATCATACGGAAAGCGCGCCTGTCATCTACCTTCCTGTGGTCGTGGGCGACGGCAGCGAGGTTTATAAGTGTTGCCGAGAGCTCGACTGTCCGCCATTCGCCCTCGTCACCATTGGCGGGCTCGATTGGAATCGCGAGCTGAGTCCCTGGGAATGCGACGGGACCGTGCGCGATGCCGAGCCCTTTGGCGGACAGGCGTCCGAATTTCTCGATGAACTTCTGAACCGAATAATCCCAAAAGTCGAATCATCGCTCCCACAGCCACCTGTTTGGCGTGGCATTGCCGGTTATTCGCTGGCAGGCCTATTTTCGCTTTGGTCCCTCTGGCAAACCGACGCCTTTGACCGCGCCGCGAGCGCATCGGGGTCGCTATGGTTTCCCGACTTTGTCGACCGTGCCAGCACGGCCCCTTTTGCCGGCAGCCCGCAAGCCGTCTACCTGTCACTCGGCAAAAAGGAAACCAAGACGCCCAACCGCATGATGCGGCATGTACTCGACGACACACGCGCGATGGAAGCGTTGCTCGTCGAGCGCGGCATTCCAACAACGCTGGAGCTCAACCCCGGCAATCACTTTGCCCAAACCGACTTACGCATGGCCCGCGGCATCCACTGGATACTGACACATTAAAAATGGTGCCCACACGCATATACGCATGGGCACCATATCTTGTTTTAGCTGAACGCAGCTGCTACTCAGCAGCCTCCTCAAGCTCGGAGACATCAAACTCAAAGTCGTTACCCGGCAGGATGGCGTTGAGCACAATGCCCACCAGTGAGCCCACGGCAATGCCGGACAGCGAAATCGTCACGCCGCCGAGCTCCAACACGATGGCGCCGGCGGTGCTGTACGCGATGCCGAGCGAAAGCACGAGCACCAGCGCGGCAACCAGCACGTTGCGGTTGTTCTGGAAATCGACCTGGTTCTCGATGAGGTTGCGGACGCCCACAGCGCTGATCATGCCGTAGAGCACGAGCGACACACCGCCGATCACACACGCCGGCATGGCCGCAATGACAGCCGCGAACTTGGGGCAGAACGAAAGCACGATGGCGCAACACGCGGCAATTCGAATTACGCGCGGGTCGAACACGCGCGTCAGGGCGAGCACGCCGGTGTTCTCACCATACGTAGTGTTGGCCGGAGCGCCAAAGAGCGAAGCCAGAATCGTGGCAAGGCCGTCGCCGAGCAGCGTGCGATGCAGACCGGGATCGGCAATGTAGTTGCACTCGCAAGTCGAACCGATAGCAGAGATATCGCCGATATGCTCGATCATGGTCGCGAAGGCCAGCGGCATGATGGTGATGATGGCCGTCGTGGCAAGACCGCTATCGAACTGCGGCCCAAAGAGTGCAAACACGGTGTTGTCCCACACGATGGGCAGACCGACCCACGGAGCGGCGGCAACGCCCGAGAAATCAACCTCGCCGAGCGCAGCCGCAACGGCATAGCTCACCACAACGCCCAGCAAAATCGGCACGATCTTGACCATGCCACGGCCCCAGATGTTGCAGATGACGATAACGGCAACGCCAATGACAGCCACAAGCCAGTTGGTCTGGCAGTTAGCAATAGCGGAACTTGCCAGGATCAAGCCGATGGAAATGACGATGGGGCCAGTCACCACCGGCGGAAAGAAACGCATGACACGCTTGGCGCCAAACGCGCGGAAGAGCGCCGCCAGCACCGGATAGAGCAGACCGGCACAAGCTACGCCCAGGCAGGCGTAGGGCAAAAGCTCGGTCTCGCCGTTGGGCGCGATTGCGGCATAACCGGCAATAAAGGCAAACGATGAGCCCAAAAATGCCGGCACCTTACCGCGCGACAGGAAGTGGAACAGCAGCGTGCCCAAGCCGGCAAACAAAAGCGTTGCCGATACCGAGAGGCCGGTGAGCACGGGCACCAGCACGGTGGCGCCAAACATGGCAAACAGGTGCTGTAGGCCGAGCAGAAACATGCGCGGGCGGCCGAGCGACGATGCGTCGTAGATGGCATCGCTGACGGCGGGCGTCGAGGACTGGGACATGGATGTCCTTTCGAATGGAAGGGCGATCAGGCATATCGGATAACCTGCCCGAACGATACGATCCGAACCATTGTACGCGATACACTATGCCTCGCACGCGCCGCCACCTGCAAACACTAGCGCTATTTCCAAACGCGCTCGGCAATGCGCTTGACCAGCGCGATCTTTGCCCATTGCTCATCCTCGGTCAGCTTGTTGCCAATCTCGCAGCTGGCAAAGCCGCACTGAGGCGACAGATACAGGTTCTCGAGCGGCACGTACTTTGCGGCTTCACGGATGCGCTCGACGATAACATCCTCGTTCTCGAGCTCTGCCGCCTTGGTGGTTACCAAGCCCAGCACGACCTTCTTGCCCGGGGCAACGTACTTGAGCGGCTCAAAACCGCCGGCGCGCGGCGTATCGAACTCCAGGTAAAATGCATCGACATCCTCGTTTGCGAACAGGTACGGCGCGATGGGGTCATAGCCGCCCTCGAAGGCATAGGTGGAGTGGTAGTTGCCGCGGCACACATGCGTGTTGATGACCAGATCGTCGGGCTTGTCCGCGATGGCGGCATTGTTGAGCGCCACGCCCAGCTCGCTTACCTTTTGCAGGTCGACCGGGCTCATGCCGGTTTTGGCGACAAAATCGGTGTCGCAGTAGATGCCCCAGGTGCAGTCATCAAACTGGATGTTGCGGCAGCCTGCTGCGTACAGGTCGGCGATCACCGTGCGATAAGCGGCTGCGATGGCGTCGGCAAGTTCCTCATCGGTCTTATAGACAGCGCGCAGGCTCTCCTGCTGGCCGTCGCAGCGGTCGAGCGTGACTTCGGAGAACGTCTGGATCGGCGCCGGAATGGTTTGCCGCGCGACCTGGCCCTCCCCCTCGAGCACCTTGACAAATTTAAAGTGTTCGACGAACGGATGGTTCTCGCCGCTAATGGGGCCGGTTACCACGGCGGTGTCGGCTGTGGTCTCCTCGTCGTGGAACATATAACCCGTACGCGAGGTACGGCGTTCAATGCCGTTAAGGCCCCACATAAAATCGAGGTGCCAGTAGCTGCGGCGAAACTCACCATCGGTGATGACCTGCAGGCCGGCGGCCTTCTGCTTTGCCACCAAATCGCGAATGGCATCGTCCTCGACGGCCTTAAGGCCGTCGTCATCAAGCGTGCCCGCGGCGTAGGCGGCACGGGCGTCCTTCACGGCCTGAGGACGAAGAAAACTGCCGACGATATCGGCGCGAAACGGCGCGTTCGGTTGAATCGAAGTGCTCATAGATATCTCCCTTTGAATTGGTTGCTTTACTGGGACAGAGTATGAGCGCTCCTATGGCCATCGTATAATATATGTTTATAACAGTTTGATATAGATGCTTCCTATATCAGTTTGGGCTGCCTTAAAGAGATTTGACCTGTGCAGAACGCAGCAGCCTAGATATGTTGGCGGATCGCGTCGATATAGGCCCGACCGTAGCGCGTGAGCGTCGTATTTTTGCGCGTGATGATGCCGATCTCCATGTACTCGTCCACATCGAGCGGAATGGAGATAATACCCGGCCCGTTGAGCTCGTGGCTGATCACGCCCGAACACACCGTGTAGCCGTTGAGGCCCATGGCCAGGTTGAACAGCGTCGCGCGATCGCGCACGCGGATGTTCTTGCGGCGCTCAAACGTCGAGGTCAGTTCCTCGGAATAGTAAAACGAGTTGTAGCTGCCCTGCTCGTAGGACAGGAAGGGATAGTCCTCCAGGTCCTCGAGCGTCACGCTGGAGCGGCCCGCCAGCGGATGGTCGGCGCACACAAAAACGTGCGGCGTGGCGCAGAAGAGCTCTTCGAACACGAGCTCGTTGGCCGCCAGCATGCGCTCGATGACCTCGCGATTGTGCTCGGACAAGTACAAGATGCCTAGTTCGCTTTTCATATGCGCGACGTCCTCGATAATCTCGTGAGTCTGCTCCTCGCGCAGGGTAAAGTCGTAGCGCGCGGCATCGAACTCACGGATCACATCGACAAACGCGTTGACGGCAAAGGAATAATGCTGGCAGCTCACACTAAAGTGCGGCACCTGCTCGGACTCGCCCTTGTACTTGCCTTCGAGCAGATCCGCCTGGTCGAGCACCTGGCGCGCGTAGCCCAAGAAGGTCTCGCCCTCCTCGGACACAATGACACCCTTGTTGGTGCGCTCAAAGATGTGCACACCCATCTCGTTTTCGAGATCGCGGATCGACGCAGTAATCGAAGGCTGCGACACAAAAAGCCGGCGCGAGGCCTCGGTGATGCTGCCGCATTCGGCAACTTTGACGACATACCTGAGCTGCTGAAGCTTCATAGCTTTCTCCCTAGACGTTCGTGACGTCGAAACCCGTCGCATCCATCTGACGCATAAACGGCGGCATCTCCCCCGTCGCGGCACAGGCGGCAATCTGATGCAGAGCCCCGGCAACCGCATCGTCTGCCGCAGCGCCGATATGCCAGCGCGCGGCAGCCGTGACAGCCTCGTTGGCATTGGCGACTGCAACGGAGTTGGGAACGGCATCGATCATGGGCAGATCGTTATCGGAATCACCGAACACGGCCACCTCGTCGGGCGTCAGGCCCAAAGCGCGCGCCAGCTCCAGCGCAGCGCAGCCCTTGTCCCAACCGGCCGGAAGGATGTCAAACAGGCGCACGCGGTTGTTGGGAAACACAAGCGAGAGCTCCGGCACCTCGGCGGCAACGCGCTCGCGTAGCTCCACGAGCTCCTCACGTGAACGGGCACTCCAAATATTCGCCTTAAACACCGGGGCATCATCGACAACAGGACGGCACGGGGCCTCTTCGCCCTTGAGCCACGCGTTGCCGCCCGACTCCATGGCGCGGCGTACGCGCTCGGGGTCGTTCGTCACGCAATAGGCATCGTTATCCCAAAAGTCATCACCCAGGCTGTAGACCTTCAGATACGTATCGTCGGTCTCTTGCTCGAGGTAATCGGCCAGACGCGTCAGGGCATCGTTGTCGGTCGCATGCGAGGCCACCGCCTCGCCGTCCACAAACATGACCTGGCCGTTGCAGAACGCGCCGGTCGAGAAGCACTCGACGCAATTGCGGAACATCCAGCCCATCGCGGACGGCTGGCGACCCGAAACCGGGCCAAAGTGCAGACCCGCCGCCTGCATGGCATGAATGCCCTCGATGGCGTAGTCGCTGGCGCCGTCATGCCCGGCTGGAATCAGCGTATCGTCCATATCGGTCAGCACAAGTTTAATCATAAGGCCCCCATTCGTATCGGTCCTACCTATTGTAACGACCTGCCAAAATAAACCTGTCCCTTTTTGGCAGGTGCGCTAGTATAGGGAACAACAGATTCGATGCGGGAGTGCCGGCGGTGCAAACCACAAGGCTGAGAGGGCATGGGGCCCAATCCTTTGAACCTGTCAGTTAATGCTGGCGTAGGGAGCATGCCGCCTTTACAGGGGCGCTGTCTATGCACAGCGCCCCTTTTCTATGCCAAGGAGGCATGTGCAGTGATTGATTCGGAACAGCTTAAGCAGCATATGGTCAAGGCCGTGGAGGAGATTCGCGCCACCAATCCGATGGCCGGCTCCATCACCAACACGGTGACGATCGACTTTGTCGCCAACGCACAGCTCGCCGTGGGCGGATCGGCCGCCATGGTCTATCTGCCCGACGAAGGCGAGGCACTCGTTGCCGGCGGCGGCGCCATCTATCTCAACATGGGCACGCTCTTCCCCATCTACGAGCAGACGATTCCCCGAGCGGCCAAGGCGGCACACGACGCCGGCAAGCCCTGGGTGCTCGATCCGGTGGGCCTGGGCATCGGTAGCCTGCGCACCCAGCTGGTAAACGAGCTCAAGCAGTACAAGCCCGCCATCGTGCGCGGCAATGCCTCCGAGATCATTGCGCTCGCCGGCCTGTGGGGTCTTGAGGGCGAGGCGGCCGATCTGAGCCGCGTACGCGGCGTCGATACCACCGACACGGTCGACGCCGCCCGCGATGCCGCCGTGGCGCTCGCCCGCTACACCGGCGGCGCCGTGGTCGTCTCGGGCGAAGTCGACCTGATTACCGACGGCACGACCGTGGCCAAGTCCCACGGCGGCAGCCCGCTCATGTCCAAGATCACCGGCTGCGGCTGCTCGCAGGGCGGCGTGCTGGCCGTGTACGCCTGCGCCGCCGACCCGTTTACGGCAGCCGTCTGCGGCACCGCCGTCTACAACGTTGCCGGCACGCGTGCCGCCGCCGTCGCCGATGCCCCGGCAAGCTTTAAGGTCGCCTTTATCGACGAGCTCTACCGCGCGACCGCCCAGGACATCGCCGATAACCAACTCGAGCTCGAGGAGGCATAAGCCATGTCCGAGCCTGCAACCAATGCCGGCATGAACACACTCGTCGCCGTGGCCATCGCCCCGTGCGGCACCGGCGATGAACTGTCCGCCGAGGTCGCCGAGGTCGTGCGCGTCATTCGCGAGAGCGGCCTTCCCAACCGCACCACCTCGATGTTCACCGAGATCGAGGGTGACTGGGACGAGGTCATGCAGGTCGTGCGCGACGCAACCTTTGTATTGGCGAGCAAGGGCATCCGCACCGAAGTCGTGCTCAAAGCCGATATTCGACCCGGATTTACCGACACCATGACCGGCAAGCTCGAGCGCATGGAAGCACAGATCAAAAAGCAGGAGGAAGCACGATGAGCATCCGCGACAACCTTGATATCTCGGCCTATCTGGTACTCGGCCCCGAAAACACGCTCGGGCGTCCCGTGGGCGATGTGGTGGCCCAGGCGCTCGACGCAGGCTTTACCTGCATCCAGGTGCGCTCCAAGGTGGCAAGTGCCCGCGAGATCATCGCGCTGACGGGCGACGCCGCGCAGGCAATCGCACAGGCCGGCAAGACCGGTCAGGTCGCCCTGCTGATCGACGACCGCCTGGACTGCGTACTCGCCGCGCGCGAGCAGGGCATCGCTGTCGACGGCGTGCACGTTGGCCAGAGCGATATTCCCGTCGAGGTCTGCCGCAAACTTTTGGGCCCCGATGCCATTGTGGGCCTTTCGGCCCGTTGCGAGGAGATGCTCGAGTACGTCAAGACCGCCGACATGAGCCTGGTCGACTACCTGGGCATCGGCCCGCTCCACGAGACCGAGACCAAGCGCGACTGCGGACGCGCGGCCGACGGCTCTATCATCACCAAGAGCTTTGAGGACTTGGCCGCACTCCACGCGGCAAGCCCCGTGCCCATCGTGGTGGGCGGCGGCGTCAAGACGGCCGACCTGCCACAGCTCAAGGCCACCGGCGTCGATGGCTTCTTTGTGGTGAGCGCCGTCTGCAGTGCCGACGACCCCTACGCCGCCGCCAAGGAGCTCGTCGATACCTGGCAGCAGGCATAGGCTCAAGCCGAGCAGCCGATTCGCAGCCTCATATCTTCAGCGATGGAAAGCGCATCCCAGTTTGGACCTCCATTCCGGGATGCGCTTCCCGCCGAGATGGCGGCAGCAGCCTCTACCCTGCCAGATATGTCTCCAGTGCCGGCAAGGTTGCCTCCGCATCGCGGCGGCCGATCTGATAGATGCGTTCGAGTTCATCGGGCTCGCGGCACAGCGACGGTACCTTCACCGATTCGCTCGGCCGCACCACAAAGATTTCGCCGGCAGCCTCGCGACGTGCTAAGTCATCGAGCGTGGCATTGTAGACCTCATGCCGATGCTCAAGCGCTGCGACAAACTCCGGGTAGTGACGGAACACGCGCCGCAGCATGGGCATCACGCTGTTGGGCTGCTTCACAAAGCCCGCCGGCTGCGTGAGTACCACGATGTTTCGGTCATACCCCTGCGCAAACAGCCATGCGCTGGGAATAGAATCAGCCACGCCACCATCCAGATACTTATGTCCGTCAATAGCAACGGGACGCGTCGCCACAGGAATAGCCGACGACGCCCGGATCCACTCGATATCGCGCTCATCGCCATAAGGCAGGTCGTGATAGACGGCCTTGCCCGTCTCGATATCGGTACACACGCACGTAAACCGCATGGGGCAGGCGCGATATGCCTCCAGGTCGATGGGATCGCGCTCGATGGGCACCTCATGATAGGCAAAATCGGCATTGAACATGTCTCCAGTCCGCAGCCAGCTTGCTACACCCGCATAGCGCTTATCGGCACAATATGCCTTGTTGTAGCGAATGGCGCGTCCAATCTGCCGCGATTTAAAGTTGTAGCCAAACGCCGCGCCCGCCGAGACACCCACCATATGGTCGCAGGTCAAACCGTGCTCCATCCAAACGTCGAGCACGCCCGCCGTATACATACCGCGGTAGCCGCCTCCTTCGAGCGCCAGCCCCACCGTGCGCATCATATTTGACTGTGCCATGCGACCATCTCCGTCCCCGCAAATTCAAACGGAACAAGTATACCCGTCAACATATACCGCTCCAGTCGCATTTTTATCAAGCATCGCATCGTCGCGCTACCGCTTGTCGAACAATAGCCGCCCACAGCATGTGCACCCATATATAATTGGGTATTGTTGTTTACACTACCCAGCTGTTATCAACAGCGAACATTAGCCGGCAAAGTAACTCAACAACGCAGCAAGGCGGGGGCCTGGATGCACGCAAAACGCCGAACAACGATACGTGTACACAACGAGCTCGCCCGACGCAATCCGCCCCGACCTCAGAAAGCCGCTTAGAACATGGAAACTGTCAGCCATTACACCGAAACGCTCGAAAAGACCGTCCGCGACCTTCTCGAGCGTCAGGATGATCTGATTAGGACCGCCTTTACCGACCAGCTTACCGGACTTGGCAACCGCGGCGGCTTTGCCCGTTCCCTCGAGGAGCTCTGGGAGCAGGACGCTCCCGTTACCATGGCGTTCATCGATATCGACAATCTCAAGCACTGCAACGATGTCTTTGGCCATGACGAGGGCAACCGCTATATCTTGCAGGTAAGCCTTTATCTCAAGCTGTATATGAAGGTAGACGAGGCGGCATTTCGTCTGGGAGGCGACGAGTTTGCCATCCTATCTACGATTGCGACCGAGGACGACCTCGCCGAACGTCTGGAACACTGCCGAACGATCCTGCTCAAAAAC
Organism: Collinsella aerofaciens; assembly: GCF_015552075.1. Classification (GTDB taxonomy): domain Bacteria; phylum Actinomycetota; class Coriobacteriia; order Coriobacteriales; family Coriobacteriaceae; genus Collinsella; species Collinsella aerofaciens_Y. Next base: position 32,067 of record NZ_JADNDZ010000087.1, on the reverse strand, counting down.
AACGATTCCGAGATGCCCCACTCGTTTAGCTACGGAGTGGCACACGCCGACCCCGCCCTGGGCGAAGCCTCCAATCGCATGACGCTCGATGCCGACCATCGCATGTACGACTACAAGCTACGTCATGCCATGCATCTTGATCGACGTAATATCGCGCAAGTCCACACCGACGACTTCGAAATAAGCGACCGTATTTTCGACGCCTTTTCGATGCTCAACGAAGGCCGCTATTTCTTTATCGAGAACTTGGACAAGGACCGCACCCTTTGGTCGCAAGGTGCCTTGCGCGATCTCGGTCTTCCTTCGGAGCACATAGACAGCTGCCGCGATTTCTGGAAAACGCGTGTCCATCCCGATGACCTCGAGGCCTACGCCAACGACATCAACCAGATCTTTAACGGCTCCAAACACCGCCGCGTCATGCAGTACCGCATGCGCAATGCCGCGGGTGACTACGTTCTCTGCCGTGCTCGCGGGTTTCGCATCGACGGCGACGGAAATGCCCCCTCGCTCTATGTCGGCGAACTTGTCAACCACTCACTTGCCGAGACCGTCGACGCCGCCACGGGCCTCGGAACGCAGCGTATGCTGATCAACGCTATCGATGCCTGCCGCCGCGATCGTTGCGAGACAGGGCTTATAGCGGTGCGCGTTCGTGGCACGACAAAGCTCAACGAGCTCTACGGGGCCGAGGCTGTCGACAACATGCTTGCCGAATACGCAGGCCGCATGCTGTCGATCACCCGCGGCAGGAGCCGGGTCTACCGTTCACGAAGCGTCCAGTTCGTCGTGCTCAGCAACGACTTGGACCACGAGGCATTCGAGCAACTGACCCGCCACCTTAAAGAGGCCGTTTTCGCTCCTGTTCAAATCGCAGGCGACACCATTACTCCCGTCTGCCTTGTCGTCCCGGCCTTTTACGAGCACTTAACCCATCAAGCGACCGCCGTTTTAGGCGAACTCGACCGTCGCCTTCGCACGGCCGGCGGGCTTGTTCCCAACGACAGCCTCCCCATACCCGAGGCGGAGCGCAAAAGCGCCATCGCCGAACGTATCGACTCGCTCACGGGCCTCTATCGACCCAGCGAGTTTATGCGGCGCGCCAACGCATTTCTCGAGGCAAGGCGCGACGACACCTGGTGCATCGCCACCGTCGACATGGGTCACATGCGCCTGTTTAATGAATGGCACGGCCAGGCCGAGGGCGACCGCGTACTCGCCGATGTGGGCACGGTCCTCAAGGACATCGAGAATGCCGATATGGGCGTCGCAGGGTACTGGGGCCAAGATGACTTTTGCGTACTCATCCCCTTTAAGCACATCACCGTCCATCAAATCTACAACCGCGTTCGCGAGGCAGTAGCCAGGCATGATGACGGCGTAGGTTTTTGGCCGTCCATGGGCATTTACCCCATCGACTCCAATGAGGAGATCACCATCGATGCGCAGGCAAAGGCCATGTTTACCAATCGACGCGCCAAAAACGACTTCAAGGAGCGCATTGCTATTTTCCGCCCCGAAGAATATGAACACGAGATTGCGTTCCACCGCACGCTGACCGAGTTCCAGTACGCGCTCTCAAATGGCCGCATCACGTACTACCTGCAGCCCCAGGTCGATATGGAAACCGGCGAGATCATTGGCGCCGAGGCACTTACGCGCTGGATTGACAAGGACGGCTCTCTCATTTCGCCCGCAACGTTTATTCCCGCACTCGAGGAAAGCGGCTTTGTGGTGACGCTCGACAAGTACATTTGGCAGGGTGTCGCCATATGGCTTCGCGGGTGTCTCGATCGCGGTCTTCGCGTGGTTCCGGTCTCGCTTAATGTGTCTCGCGTGGACATTCTTGCCTGCGACGTTGCCGAGCATATGGGGGCGCTTGCCGCCCAATACAACCTGCCGCCCGAGCTCATGCGCATCGAGATCACCGAGACGGCTTATACGGGAGAGTCCGAAGCCGTGGACAAACTGACAGCCGACTTGCACACCCGCGGCTTCTCGACCTATATGGACGATTTTGGCACCGGTCAGTCCACGCTCGCGATGCTCAAGAACGTCAACGTCGACGTCATCAAGCTCGACCGCACCTTTGTGCCCACCGACCGCAATCAAGGCCGCAGCGCGCAGATCGTGTCATCGATGCTCGAGATGGCGCAGTCGCTCCATCTGCCCATTGTAATCGAAGGCGTCGAGACAGATGAGCAGGCGAACATGCTACGCCACATGGGTGCCCGCTACGCTCAGGGCTTCCTCTACTACCGCCCCATGCCGGCGAAGGATTTTGAGGCATTGCTCGATGGTGGCAATAACAACTGATACGCTCGCGCGCAAAACGCCACCGTCGAAGGGGGCATTTGTCTCCATTAGCTAACTTATTACCCCAATTCAAACCGAATTGGGGATATGATACAAACCGTTGTTCCGCCCAAGGAGGTTATCCATCATGAACGAGTCATATCGCCTGGGTGAGCAATCGATTATTGCCTATCTTCAGCGACTTGCGAATGGCATCTCGACCGCCGAACTCGATGTTGCCGCGCTGCCTGCTGAGCTGCGCGCCGTTGGCGAGCAACTGCAAAAGACGCATGCCATCCTGCAACAAGAGCGCCGGCTGCTTGAGAGCAACGCCTATATCGACCCGCTCACCAACTTGGGCAACCGCGGCGGACTCGACCGTCACGTCGAGCAACTCTGGCACAAAGGTGACCCCTTCACCTGCGCCTATATTGACATCGACCATCTCAAACATTGCAATGATAGGTTTGGCCACGCCGAAGGCAATCGCTATATTCTGAGCATCTGCCGCACGCTCTCCGAAACCATGGAGCACGATGAGATGCTGTTCCGCATCGGTGGAGACGAGTTTGTGCTCATCTCGCTCTCCGCAAACGAGACCGAACTCGAGCAGCGCTTGGAGCGGGTACGTGCCGGGCTGATCGAGGCGAGCTCAAGTGGCAAGGCGCCCATGATCGCCAGCTTTAGCTTTGGCTGCTCGCGCGTCGATCCACTTGCCGGCGACACGCGTCGCCAGATGACGATGGATGCCGATCGCAAGATGTATCGCTATAAGCTTATGCATCGTGTACAGCAACCGAAAGACAATGACGCACCACAACGCCCAATCGTCGATCAGCTTCCCCGCAACGACCGGGTGTTCCAAGCGATCTCCATGAGCTCCGAGACGCGCTATCCGTTCATCCTTAACCTCGATAGGGGAGAATCGCAATGGTCGGTTAACGCCGTGCGCGATTTTGACCTGCCCTCCCAGCACCCCTTTAACTCACTCGACATGTGGCTCGCCCGCGTTCATCCCGAGGACCGCGACAACGTACGCGCCGAGCTCGACATGGTGATAAACGGCACGTGGCACTTCCACTACATGCAGTATCGCGTAATGGATGCCACCGGAAAATACGTGCTTTGCGACTGCACAGGTTACCGCTTGGACGGCACCGATACCGAGCCCAGCATGTATGTGGGCACTATCATCAACCGAAGCTTGGCAGATACGACCGACTCGGTAACGGGCCTGGGCGATGTCCACGCGCTGGTCAACGCTATTGGAGAGATGCGCCGCGTGGCGCGCGAGGCAGGCTTTATTGCCATTAAGGTCGACGATATCGCCGAAGTCAATGCCCGCTTTGGATTCGATGCAGGCGACCGCGTGCTCGCCGAAAGTGCCGCCTGCCTCATGGATTGTTCGCGCGGCAAGGGTCGCCTGTTCCGCTCGACGGGACCAATGTTCGTGGCGCTTTTCGATGAGCTCGGCCCCGAGGCAATCGACGAGCTCGCAAACGAAATCGAACGATTCCTGGGTTCTCCCGTGCTCATCGGCTCGCTTGAATATCAGCCGCCCATTCGCGTGGCCACGCTCCATCTGAACAGCGTTGACCGACAGCCCGTTTCCATTTTGAACGAGCTCAAAGCGTTGCTCGGTAAAGCCGTGCAGGTTCCAGGTACCAAACTGGATTAGCACCGCGCCCGCACCGCCTCCCCCATCGTGCGATAATCCTCTGCAGAAGTCACCAACAGCAGAGGGAGTTTGTGATGAAGGTTCTTTTGGTCAATGGCGGTCCCAAGGCAAACGGCAACACCGCCCGCGCACTCGCCGAAGTCGCCGAGCAACTCAACGCCGAGGGTATCGATACCGAGGTGTTCCAGCTGGGCGCCAAGCCCATTCGCGACTGCATTGGCTGTGGCCAGTGCGGCAAGCTCGATTGCCGCTGCACCTTTGACGACGACGTGGTGAACGAGCTGATCGCTGCCGCCGAGCAGGCAGATGGCTTTGTCTTTGGCTCCCCCGTCTACTATGCGCATCCCAGCGGACGCATCCTCTCGGCTCTCGACCGCGCATTCTATGCTGGCAGCAAGGCCTTTGCGCACAAGCCGGGTGCCGCGGTCGCCGTCGCCCGCCGTGGCGGCACGTCGACCACCTTCGATGTACTCAACAAGTACTTCACTATCAACCAGATGCCCGTGGTGGCCTCCACGTACTGGAACAACGTCTTTGGTGCCATGCCGGGCGAGGCCACCCAGGACGCCGAGGGCCTGGCCACCATGCGAAACATCGGCAAAAACATGGCCTGGCTCCTGCGCTGTATCGAGGCAGGACAGGCCGCCGGTATCAACGCACCCGAGGCAGATCGAGCAACGACCAACTTCATTCGATAGAGCGGCGGAGCATGAATATCCAGATTTTTGGAACCAAAAAGTCTTTCGATACCAAGAAGGCCCAGCGCTATTTTAAGGAGCGCCGCATTAAGGTGCAGTTTATTGACCTTAGGGAAAAGGAGATGAGCAAGGGCGAGCTCACGAGCGTGATGCAGGCGGTCGGCGGCATCGACAAGCTGCTCAACCCCAAGGCCAAGGACGAGGAGACGCTCGCGCTCATCCAGCACCTTACCCCTAGCCAGCGCTTCGACAAACTGCTCGAAAACCAGCAGGTTCTAGCCGAACCCATCGTGCGCAACGGCAAAAAGGCCACCGTCGGTTATTGCCCCGATGTATGGGGAGCCTGGGAGTAGCCTGTGTTATTTGCCGGCGCGTGGGTATAAGAGCAGGCGTTTGGCATAAGATTCAACTGTAAGCCATGTCTAACAAAGGAGGGCACATGCCCAACAAACCCGTGAAGATCATCATGCTTACCGGATACCTCGGTGCCGGCAAGACCACGCTGCTCAACCACATCCTCGCTAACGACGGCGGCATCCGCGCCGCCGTGATCGTCAACGATATCGGCGAGATCAATGTCGACGCCAGTCTTATCGCCGACGGCGGCCTTTCCGAGACCGACGACCTCATCCCGCTCACCAACGGCTGCATCTGCTGCACGCTTTCGGACGACCTGGCCAACCAGCTGCAGGGCATTGCCGATTCGGGCAAGTTCGACTACATCATCATCGAGGCATCGGGTATTTGCGAGCCTATCCCCATCGCCTACACCATCTCGAGCTTCTGCGACGAGGCCAAGGTGGGCGGCGAGCCCAAGCTCGCGCTCGACAACATCGTGGCCGTGGTCGACTGCGCCCGCATGTACGACGAGTTCAACGGCGGTCGCGACCTGCTGGCTGAGGATATCGACGAGGACGACATCGAAAGCCTGCTCATCCAGCAAATCGAGTTCTGCTCCACGCTGATCCTTAACAAGACCGATACCGTGACGCCCGAGCAGATCGCCGAGCTCAAGGCCATCGTGCGCAGCCTGCAGAAGGACGCCGTGATCGTCGAGGCCCAAAACGGCGAGGTCCCCATGGAGGAGCTGCTCGATACCGACCGCTTCGACTTTATGCGCGCCTACAACTCCGCCGCCTGGATCGAGGCCATGGAGCATCCCGAGGAGCACGACGACCCCGAAGTGCTCGAGTACGACATCGAGACCTTTGTGTACTCGCGCCGCAAGCCGTTTGACCTGCAGAAGTTCACTGATTTTGTTGAGCAGGAGTGGCCCGACGAGGTCATCCGCGTCAAGGGTCCGCTGTGGCAGACCGGCGATCCGGACATGTGCTACATGTTTGAGCAGGCCGGCCACCAGATGCGCCTGATGGAGAACGGCCTGTTCGTTGACTCCGCGCCCGAGGGCGAGAAGCAGAAGATCATCGACGAGAACCCCGAGATCATGCAAATTTGGGACGACGAGACGGGCGACCGCATGACGAGCCTGTGCATCATCGGCCGTCACATGGACAAGGACGCGCTCATCGCCTCCCTCGATGCCTGCCTGACCGACTGGCACCGCGCCTAGGTTTATCCAAGCGGGCATTTTTCCGCCTATGTAACTGCCAAACCACCACGAAGGTGCCCTTCGTGGTGGTTTTTCGTTCTGAGCCAAGGAGATTCATGTTCAACATTGTGCTGTATGCGCCCGAGATTCCGGCCAATACGGGCAATATCGGCCGCACCTGCGTGGTTACCGGCACCCGCCTGCATCTGGTGGAGCCGCTGGGGTTTTCGCTCGACGACAAGACGGTACGTCGCGCCGGCCTGGGCTACTGGCAAAACTTGGACGTGACGACCTATGCCGGCTGGGAGGACTTCCTTGCGCGCAATGACCTCTCCCCTGCCGACGAACGCCTGCATCTGCTGACCAAAAAGGCACGCCGCACCTATGCGCAGAGTACCTACCGCGATGGCGACTACTTGGTCTTTGGCAGCGAGAGCTCGGGCATTCCCGAGGAGCTACTCGCTGCAGCGCCCACGTGCTGCGAGCGCATCCCGATGCTGCGCGATTGCGATTCGCTTGACAACGCCGAGGCCTGGGAAACCCACGAGGAATCGCTGGGGCATACCGAGGACAGCCACGAGGCCATCCTTCAACAGGACATCTGCGGCAACTTCGTCAATCCGAACGACTACCGCATCAGCGCACTCAACCTCTCCAACAGCGCCGCCATCGTCCTCTACGAGGCTCTGCGCCAAACAGGCTTTCCGGGAATGTGACAAAGGAACTTTCCCTTTGTTACATTCAAGCGCCACGCCGATGGCACGCACGCCTAATTGATGCTCTAGATAAAGAGCCCTCATTTTTAATCAGAATTAACTAAAGTAAAATGAAGTTAAACGGCGGTGTGAAAGGAGAGCCTTGTGAAATACCTCGAAAACCCGTTTACCCCTAGTTTTGGTGAGGTTCCTGCCCATCTCGCTGGCAGACAACAGATTATTCGGGATTTGGACCGTGCCTTCTTGAGCCAGCGCAGGCGCCCAGAATTGACCTCGATCTTCTCGGGCGCGCGTGGAACCGGTAAAACCGCTCTCATGTCGTCGCTCGCGACAAGGGCGGAATCCCACGGCTGGATAGCCGTAAAGACGACCGCGCTCCCGGGAATGCTTGAGGAAATCGAGCTCGGGACGAAACGTGCCGCAGCCCATCTCATCGACTCGTCCACCCACTTCGAAGTCACCGGCCTCGGAATTGCACCGCTCGGCAGCATCGAGGTCAATCGCGTTCACGATGCCTCAACCTGGCGTTATCGCATGAGCGACATCATCGACCAGCTCAACGAGGCGGGCACCGGTCTGCTCGTCACGGTTGACGAGGTGGACCCGACACTCGACGAGATGATTCAGCTTGCAGCGACGTATCAGCACTTTGTGACCGATGGGAAACGCGTCGCCCTGCTCATGGCGGGACTTCCCAACAACGTCTCGACGTTGCTGAACCACAAGACGGTCTCGTTCCTTCGCCGCGCCCAACAATATCATCTGGGTCGCATTGCCGACTATGACGTACGCGAGGCCTTGATTCGCACAATTCAGGAAAACGATCGCCTGGCAGATGCTGAGGGAATCGATAGAGCCGTTCGCTCGATCTCTGGTTTTCCCTTCCTATTGCAACTCGTAGGCTACCGTGCCTGGGATCTCACAAGCGATTCGAAGGAAATCTCGTCACGCGACTTTGACCTGGGAATCAAAATCGCGCGTGACGAGATGGACGACCGAATCCTTGCGGCAACCTATCGGGAACTCACTGCAGAGGACAAGCGATTCCTCATCGCCATGCTCGATGACGAGGAAGAGTCCACCACCGCTGACCTTGTCGAGCGCCTTAAGCGTTCGCCGCAGCAGGTCTCCCGCTACCGACGCCGCATGATAGATGCCGGCATCATTGGAGAACGCGGGCGCGGAATCGTCGCTTTTGAATTGCCATTCTTCCGCGACTATCTCGCCGCTCAGTGCGTGAAATAGGCATCAATGAGGCAAAGGGGCTGTCCCTTTGCCTCATTGTCTATAGGTAGCGACCGGTAATGCTCTTGGAGCAGGCCGCGATGTCGCCTGGCGTACCGGCGCAGACGATTTGCCCGCCGGCGCCACCACCGCCCGGGCCCATGTCGATCACGTAATCGGCGTTACGGATAAGGTCGAGATCGTGCTCGATCACGATAACCGTGGCGCCCTTGGCAACGAGACCGTCAAACACGTTCAGCAGCACCTGAACATCGAGCGGATGTAGTCCAATCGTGGGCTCGTCGAACACGAATACGGCATCATCCTGCACGCGGCCCATCTCGCTCGCAAGCTTAAGACGCTGTGCCTCGCCGCCCGAAAGCGCCGGCGTGGGCTCACCAAGCGTGAGATAGCCCAATCCCAGGTCGTGCAAGGTCTGCAAGCGCGTCTGAACTTTCTTGAGTCCCAGCGTGGCGTCGATAGCCTCGTCCACACTCATGTCCATGAGCTGCGGCAACGTAAGCAGGCTCCCGTCCTTGCCCTCGCGATGGATATGCGAAGCCGCGTCTGCATAACGTGATCCACGACATGCCGGGCAGACGATCTCGACGTCGGGCAAAAACTGCACGTCAAGCGATATCGAGCCCGTGCCATCGCACGTAGGGCAGCGCAAGGCGCCAGTGTTGTAGCTAAAGGCACCCGCCTTGTAGCCGGCTGCTTTGGCCTCGGACGTACGGGCGAAGGCGCGACGCAGCTCGTCATGAATGTCGGCATAAGTCGCCACTGTCGAGCGCACGTTGGCGCCGATAGGCGTAGCGTCAATCAGGTTTGCGCGGGCAATGCCTTCGGCATCGACCCAGCACACATGTTTTGGCAGGCGCTCGCCGGCTGCCTGCGCCTTAAGCGCCGGGATGAGCGTCTCGAGCACCAACGTCGTCTTGCCCGAGCCCGAAACGCCCGTCACCGCGACAAGGCGGCCGCGCGGGATATCGGCTTCGAGCGGCTTGACGGTATGGATGGCATCGGTTGCCATGCGGATGTGGCCCTGGTCGAACATTTCGTCGTCAGTCACCTGCGGACGCAAGCGCTTGGGGTCCGAGCGCAAAAACGGGGCGATGCGGCTGCCCTGCGATTGTTCGAGCTCGTCCACCGTGCCAGCGGCAATCACATTACCGCCGCCTGCTCCGGCAACGGGGCCCATCTCGACCAGATAGTCGGCTTCCGCCAGCACGCGCGTATCGTGGTCGACAACAACCACGGTGTTGCCGTCATCCACCAGATCGCGCATCACGCCTACCAAGCCGTCGACATTGGCAGGATGCAAGCCGATCGAAGGCTCGTCCAGCACATAAAGCACGCCTGTCGATCGGTTGCGCACCACGCGAGCAAGTTGCACGCGCTGGCGCTCACCCGTGGAGAGCGTGGCGCCAGCACGATCGAGCGAAAGGTAATCGAGGCCCAAGTCGACCAGGCGACGGGCCGCGCTCAAAAACGAATCGCAGATATCCGTCGCCATGGGCCGCATCTCGGGCGGCAAGGATGCGGGCACCCCGCGCACCCACTCAATCGCCTCGCCCAGCGTCATGGCCGCCGCCTGCGCCAGATTGATACCGCGCACCTGGGGCTGGCGCGCAGCCTCGGAGAGACGCGTGCCACCGCAATCGCGGCATGCTCCCTCGCGCAAAAAGCGAGCAACGCGTTTTAAGCCCTTATCGTCCTTGACCTTGGCGAGCGCATTCTCAACGGTATAGACGGCGTTGTAATAGGTAAAGTCGAGCGGCGTGGCGCCCTCGCCGTTTTTGGGCACGTAGAGAATGTGTTTTTTAACCGCCGGGCCGTGGAACACGATGTCGCGCTCTTGAGGCGTGAGCTGGTTAAACGGCACGTCGGTACGCACGCCCATCTCGCCTGCCACCTGCTTCATCAGATCCCACATGAGCGTGCCCCAGGGAAGGACCGCACCCTCGTTGATGGTCTTTGACTCATCGGGCACCAGGCTCGCCTCGTCCACCTCGCGCATGACACCGGTGCCACCACAGGTGGGACACGCACCGCCGCTGTTAAAGGCAAGGTCCTCGGCACTCGGCGCGTAGAACTCGCGACCGCATGCAGGGCACGTGAGCGACAGGCCCGCAGCCACGTTAAGGCTCGGCTCCACGCACGCCCCGCAGTGCGGGCACACGTGATGGGCGCAACGGCTAAAGAGCAGACGCAGGCTGTTGTTGAGCTCGGTCATGGTGCCAAAAGTGGAACGCACGCCCGGCACGCTGGGGCGCTGATGCAATGCGAGGGCCGCCGGTACGTGCAATACCTCGTCCACCTGGGCGTGCTCGGCCTGCGTCAGGCGACGTCGAGTATAGGTGCTGAGTGCTTCCAAGTAGCGACGCGAGCCCTCGGCATAAAGAACCCCCAGTGCCAGCGAACTCTTGCCCGAACCCGACACGCCGGCAATACCCACGAGCTTTCCCAGCGGGATATCAATATCGATGTCCTTAAGGTTATGGACACGCGCGCCACGCACCTCGATAGCCTGCGGGCTCATCTTCTGTTCCGTCACCTTTATCACCCTACTCATGCCATAAAACTCGATCGCGAATGTACTCGCCCAGCATGGGCACGGTAAACCGGACGAGACCGTATCCGGCAGCCTCGATGACGCGTTCGCGAATCAGGCTTGCGCGATATTTGCTCGCCCAACTCTGAGTACGGTCGCAGCGCTCAATGATATCCGCCATACGCGTCGGTTTACCCTCGTCAGCAGCCATGGCCTCGATAAAGAGGCGTTGCGGACTGCGCAATCCATAATACAGGGGCGCGTCGACCGCTTCGTAGAACTCGGAGACGGCATCCGCATGGCCATTCTCGACATCGCACCTTTCAATGACCTGAGAGCCACGCCGGACGGCAGAGCGCCACATGTAATAGCCCACCAGCTGAACCATATAGGGATGCCCCATGCTCTTGTGTGCCGCAAGGTCCGCCGTCTCCGCGTCAACGTAAAGACCAGCGTCTTTGACCGTCTGGATATATGAATCGCGCACCTTGGGCAAAGATATCGCCCCCAGCGTACGCTGCTGGGCACGCCGCAAAAACGTTACGCTCGGCTCTTCGAGCAGATCGTCAACCATGCTGGGTAAGCCGGCGAGCACCAGCGCAAGACCGCGCTGATCGCTATCGGACAAGCCCGTGGCATCCTGGTCTCCGAGCACCTGCTGATAGAGAACGGCAAGAGCCGCCAGCTCCTCGATAGACGCAGACTGCGCCTCGTCAATCGCAAACAGTATGCCCTTGCCTGGACCGAGCTTCTTGAGGCGCTCGTTGACCAGCCCTCGTAACGTCTCGCCCTTTGCTCGCGCCGCCTCGACCGACATCCGGCCAAACGACGGCCCGAACTCCATTGACGTCACAACGGGTTTATTCGAGCGAAGCGCGTCGGCTAAGCGGTCGCATAAGCCAAGCGAAGCGGAATCGGAGATAACCGCCCATCCGCGCTCGCTGGCTAGACGTTGCAGCTCCCGCAGGAGAACCGTTTTGCCGCAGCCGCGGTTTCCCGTAATGAGCATGAGCCTACCCGGCGCTCCGGCGCCGTTATCGAGCCCTTCCTCGAAATCTTCGACGACCGACTCGCGACCGATGAGCATCGGAGGCCGCTTGCCAGCCGTGGGCTTAAAGGGATTTGGATTCATGTCGGCCTCCTCGGATCCATAAACCCTGGTAACAGTTATACCAACTTATACCGAGTTATACCAATTAAATGCGGCAAAGAGACTGACCCTCTATCACCTATGGCCGAAAAACTCGGCGTCCGCCGCTCGCCAGGGGCGGAAGGTGGCGGGATCGACCTTTACATGAGCTGCGGCGGGTACGTCGTACCATTTGACCGTGTAGCCGGCGCCGTGAGAGCAAAAGACCGAGTCGGGCGTGTTGGGCAGATCGGCCTCGGGCTCATAGGCGGCCGTCTCGATTACGCACTCGGCATCATGGCAAGGCGCATAGCCGGCGAACTCCAGGTACAGATGCCCACGACCACTCGTGTAGGCAGCCACCTCCAGCGCGTAATCCTGCACCTCGGATGCCGGTACGCGACCCACAAGCGTCGCCCGATCGCCCGCCATCGTCGGTGGCTCGTACTCGGCACCCATGCGCGTGGCATCCGAGAGCGCCCGGCCCACGCACTCCCCCGGCACCTCAACCTCAAAGTGGTACCACGGCTCCAACAGCACCGTCGCGCCGGCCTCACGCGCCTGCATGAGCCCCTGACGAATCGCGCGGTACGTGGCCTGGCGAAAATCGCCGCCCTCGGTGTGTTTGGCATGCGCACGGCCGCCCGTGAGCGTAATGCGCACATCGGTGATGGGCGAGCCGGTCAGCACGCCCAGGTGATCGCGCTCCATGGCGTTGGTGAGTGCCAGACGCTGCCAGTTAAGATCGAGCTCGTCGGTCGAGGTCACGGTGCCAAACTGCACGCCCGAACCCGCCGGCAACGGTTCCAGGCACAGATGCACCTCGGCATAGTGGCGCAGTGGCTCAAAGTGGCCCACGCCCTCGACCGGCTGCGAAATAGTCTCCTTATAGAGAATGCCGCCAGACTCAAACGCAACCGAAAGGCCAAAACGATCGGCCAACACCCGCTGCACGACCTCGAGCTGCACCGCCCCCATGAGCTGCAGATGTATTTGTTCAAGATGCGTGTTCCAGCTTACGCCGAGCATGGGATCTTCGTCCGCCAACTCAGTCAGCGCTTTGAACACCGCGTGGACATCGTGTTCGCCCGGAAGCACCGTATAGGTGAGGACCGGAGCAATGACGGGCGCATCGCCCGCGGGCTCCGCGCCCAGGGCGTCCCCTGGGCGAACGTGCGCAAGACCCGTCACAGCACAAATACCGCCAGCAGCAACTTCTTGGGCAAGCTCATACTTCTCGCCGTTATAGATGCGTACCTGATCGACCTTCTGTTCCCATGCCTCGGCACCGGAACGTCCGTCAATCATCTGCTTGGCATGCAACGTGCCGCCGGTCACTTTAACCCAAGCCAAACGCTCGCCGTGATCCCCGCGGCTGACACGATAGACGCGCGCGGCAAACTCCGGGAGCCACGCCTGTTCGCGCATCAGCGCGCATATGCCATCCAGCAGCTCGTCCACGCCTTGGTCCTTGAGCGCCGAGCCGGCAAAGCAGGGAAAGAGCTTGCGCTCGGCAACCATGCGCGACAGCGTTGCGACAGAAAGCTCGCCCGCTTCAAAAAACTCCTCGAGCGCCGCCTCGTCCAACGCAGCAGCGTCCTCCTGAACGGCGCCGCCCGCCAGCAGTTCGTTGGCATCCAGGCAGCCCTCGGAAAGACGTTGCCTAAGTTGTGCCAGCAAAACATCGCGGCCGGGATTCTCCAAATCGATTTTGTTGATGAAGATGAACGTCGGGATGTCATAGCGCGCAAGCAGGCGCCACAGGGTTTCGGTGTGCCCTTGCACGCCGTCGTTGGCGCCCACAACCAAAATCGCGTAGTCGAGTGCGCGCAGCGTGCGCTCCGCCTCGGCAGAAAAATCGACATGCCCCGGCGCATCCACGAGCATGACGTGGGTATCGCCATGGTCGAGCACGGCCTGCGACGAGAAGATCGTGATGCCGCGCTCGCGCTCGATCGCGTTCGTGTCCAGATGCGAATCGCCATCGTCCACGCGGCCGCGCTTGCGGATGCGACCCGCGTTGAACAGCATGGCCTCGGCCAGCGTGGTCTTGCCAGCATCGACATGCGCCAAGATTCCAACGACCACTTGCTTCGACATGGCTCTCCTCTTATTGCAAGCCCATCGCACGCGGCAACGGGCGTCCTCGTTCCACACTGGATGATACAATTTACGGGCCGGCGGGCGAAGCGGGCCCTATCCCCCGACCGAGCTCATCGCCCCGCGTTGCCGTGCGGCGATTTTCGTAGGTTCGCGCCTTGCGAAAGCCGGCTTGCAAATCAGCACAGCGAACGAAAATGACCCCACCTGGGCCAGTTTCGTTCGCATGAATTATTGATATGAGGCGTCGCTCTTACGCCTCGCGCAGCCAGTCAAACGCAACACGCGGCGTACCGTCCGACACATACACGACGCCGGCACGCTCAAATCCCGCCTTAATACTCGCACCCTGCATGGGCAGGTTATCCTGATGCGTGTCGATACGCAGGTGGTCGGCACGCTCCTTGGCAAAGGCAAACATCGCAGCCGCGATACCGTGCACGGTGCCGTCGGATGCCACACGGTGCAGCACGGCGTACGGATTGTCGCTACGCCATTGACCGTCCTCAATTACGTCATAGCACTCGTCCGGGCCCGGTAAAAAGGCAAACGTCGCCACCACGCGGCCGTCGACTTCGCACACATAGCTGCCACCAGCGGCAATATCGGCAGCCAGCTGCTCGGCAGAAGGCGTGCCCTCGGGCCACTGCGTGGCGTTGCCATGCGCGCGCATAAAGGCGCGGGCCGCGTCATAGATAGCCATGACGGCGGGAATGTCGGTATCGAGGGTTTTTCTGATCATCACGCGGCGACCTCACGTTTATTGGTATCACTTTGATTGAGCAATGATACCAACGTTTGGAGAGAGGCGCGAAGCAGATGGGGAGCAAAAAGCGAGCCGCCTGGTCAAAGGCCAAAAGCGAGTTTTTGGGCGCTGCCACCGGCGACGATATGAGCGACCTGTTTGCGCGCGAGGATGAGCGCCGCGACGCCCTGGATGCCGAGCGAGATGAAGCCTGGCGCTACAAGTCGTGCGAGCGCAAAAACCGTTACGACACGCGCGCCGAGGCCGAGGCCGTTATGGCCGACTGCGAAAACCGCGGACGCCGCGGGCTGGCCTGCTACAAATGCGAATACTGCGGCGGCTGGCACCTGACGTCGCACCCTTGGAAATAGACCCCGCATCGGCACAACACTGACGGAGCGCCAGCCATCGCACGCAAGCTACGGGCGCGGCGGCACCAAAACATCGTAGCGGACGGCCTTGCCCGCAAGCTGATAGCTCGGCTTAACGCCGGCAAGCAGTGGCCCCTTCACCGGTCGTTTGATAACGACCTTGCGCGGGTGCACGGCAAGCGCAGCTTCGACCAGCGTCTCCTCATCGGCGCACGGCTGTTCCAGATGATGCAAGAGTTGGAACTTCTTTTTCACCGCCGCGCTTTTGGTGCGCTCGGGAAACATGGGGTCCAGATACACCACGTCGGGAGCGGCAAGCTCGCCCTGCCCGATCAGCTCAGCTGTATGGCGAAGGCCAGCAATGCTGTCCTCGCCCGCATGTAAGCGCATGCGCGCCACGGCAGCCGCAAGCGCCGGATCATCTGCCGCGCGATTCAAAGCATCCTTGAGGAGCGCCGCGATCACGCAATCCTGCTCATACAGATCGACGGTAAAGCCCGCGGCCGCCAACAGCAGCGAATCCTCGCCAAAGCCTGCCGTGGCATCAATCGCCCATGGGCACTCGATGCCTTTTGCGCGCGCAGCCTTTACCAACAGCTCTTGCTGCAGACGGCCCTGCTTGAGCCGCGGAAGCATGCGGTCAAAATCGGCACGCAGCTCCATCGTGCCGTCGGTGAGCGTGAGGCCCTCGGACTTCCAGGTCAGCTCAAGCCCCGCGGCCCGAGCAACAGAAAAGGGATCGACGACACCCATGGGTACTCCTTAACAAGCTAAACGAATACGTGAGCGCCGTTCATGCCAGCACCCAACCGTCCGCTATTGTCCCACATGCGACATGGCCCACAGCATCCCAATGCAAAGCACCGCCATCAATCCCGTGCACACGGCAGCGATCACAGAATCACCCATGCGCCTTCCCAACGACCGCGGCTCACGCACTTGCCCTGCTCCGTACATCATGACTCCTCCTTGAGACCAGCTCCTTGTTACGGCCTCATCATCGCAGCGCCGCACATGGGCTGCCATCGATTTGGCTTACGTCCAGCTTTCCTTTTTGAAAGGTTGGGGTGGGCTGCGCGGGGTCAAAGCGCTTTCAGGCGCATGCATCGCCGCGTTGAACTACAATGTGCTTCACCATATGTGCAGCACATGGGGTACGTCAGATTGACGTACTCGTATCGAAAGGACCAGCCATGAGTTCCGCTCGCAAGACTCTCAAAATCCTTGCCCTCGTCTACTTTGTTTTGGGCATCGCCAGCCTCGTCATCGCCGGCGTCGGCATCGCGACCGGCAACCTCGATTCCACGTACGGGTCGAACGCCATGCTCGCCGCGGTCGTGCTGGTCGCCAAGGGCCTCATCGATCTCGCCGCGGGCGTTGCGGGCATCAAGGGCGCCAACAAGCCTTCGCAGGTGGATGGTGCGTTTAAGCTCGGCATCGTTGCCGCAATCGCCACGATTGCGCAGGCCGCGCTCACGCTTCCCGCGCTCGGCGGCAGCTCCGTCAATATCGTCGCCTTTGTCATCGTGGTCTACGACCTGTTCTTTGTTCAGCAGGCACACGCCGTTAAGGCCGAGAACAAGGACCGCCTGTAAGCGCTCGCTTCTCATAACCTCTGCAGCCAAGCAACTAAAAAGGGCCGATCGCGCATCTCCGCGGTCGGCCCTTTACGTTTGCCCAGACAAAACCTACCAAAACAAACCTGTCCCTTTTTGGCAGGTTGTTAGCTGTGGCGGTACTCGGCGATGATGAAGTCGATGTCGGTTTGAAGGGTATCCAGGTTTGCCAAGCGCTCTTTGTCGGCAGGGCGCGTGCGGTAGTAGTACGGCGTCATCTGGAACACCGCCTCGATGTCGGCCTGGGTCTGGAGCGTAATATTCGCAGATACCCGCTGCGTTCCGACCAACTCGAGCTCGGTAGTCTTCGGCAGCTTCTCGTCGTTAAGGTACGGCGTATCGTAGAGCACTTCCTTAAGCCCAAACAGATGACGGGCACCCGGCACCACGGTGTAGAGCGAGCCCTCCGGCGCCAGCACGCGGGCAAACTCGCGCTCGTTAAAGGGAGCGAAGAGCTCGGTCACCATATCGAAGGCGCCATCGGCCACAGGGATGTCCTTCATGTTGGCTACGAAATAGGTCGCATCGTCGCGCTTGGCGGCAAGGCGCACCATCTCTTTGCCCAGGTCGAAACCGTAAGCATCCACGCCCGGCACCGCGCCCATGGCGCTGGTGTAATAGCCCTCGCCGCAGCAAATATCGAGCAGCGTCATGGGACCGCTCGTAGACGCAGCACGTCCAGACACCCGCTCGCGCACCAGCTCGACCATCGCATCGCGCAACGGCGCGTAGTATCCACGGTTCAGAAAGTCACGACGGCTGCGCGCCTGTGACTTGGGATCGCCCATGGAGTCGCCGCTCTTGGACGAGCGCAATAGATATAGATAGCCCTCGCGCGCACGGTCAAACCGGTGTCCGCCCGCGCATGCAGCACCGCGTTCGTCATCCACCAGCGGCTCATGGCAAACGGGACACAACAACATGGCAACTCCTTAGCGCGAACAACACAACGCCCACCATTGTCGCACGCCTTCCCCGCCTAGTCATTGGGGACGTTCTTGAATGAGTAATCGTTTTAGAACGTCCCCAATGACTAGGCGATTAGGAGTATCATCGTCTGCGCAAATAAGCACAAAAGAGCATGTTAGAGATTGAGAGCGTATGGCTGACACCGTATCTAAGCACATTGACATGACCACCGGATCGCTGTGGCGCAATGTTCCCCTGTTCGCCTTCCCTGTGGCCGCCACGAGCATCTTGGAGCAACTGTCGAACCTCATCGCCACGGTCATCATCGGTAACTTCTCGGGCGACCAGGGAACCCTCGCCATGGCGGCGGTCGGCTCCAATGTTCCGCTTACCAGTCTTATGCTCAACCTGTTTATTGGCATGTCGCTTGGCTCCAACGTGGTCATCGCCAACGCTATCGGCCGCAACGATCAGAACATGGTCAAACGCGCCGTCCACACCTCGATTCTTATGGCACTTGTGGGCTTTGTCGTCATCGCACTGGGCGAGATCTTTGCCGAGCCCATGCTCGCCGCGCTCAACGTTCCCGCCGAAACCATGCCGCTCGCTTCGCTCTACCTACGCGTCTTTTTGCTCAGCATGCCCTCGATCTTGCTTTACAACTTTGAGGCCGCGATCTTCCGCTCCGTCGGCATCACCCGCATGCCGCTGCAGGCGCTTGCCGTGTCCACCGTCCTCAACATTGGCCTGGACCTCATCTTTGTCCCCGTACTCCACTGGGGCGTCGCGGGCGTCGCCATCGCCACCGCCATCGCCTACACCGTCAGCGCCGCTACGCTCTTTATCCGCCTGCTCAAGACCGACTCCGTCGTCCGCGTCACCCCGCGCGACCTGGCTATCGACCCCGTCGCCCTCAAGCGCATCGTCAAGATCGGCCTGCCCGCCGGCATCCAGAGCGCCGTCTTTGCCGTCGCCAACATCATCATCCAGTCTGCTATCAACAGCCTGGGCACCGAGGTCATGGCGGCATCGAGCGCCGCTATGAGCTTGGAGTACGTATGCTACAACCTGCTCAACAGCTTTAGCCAGGCTTGCACCACCTTTGTGGGACAAAACCACGGTGCCCGCCAGATCGACCGCTGCACCAAAACGCTCAAGGTCTGCCTGGTCGAAGGCGGTATCGTTGCACTCACCACGATCATCGTTATTGTCGGCCTGGGGCGCGAGATCTTGTCGCTGTTCAACAGCGATCCCAACATCGTCTCGATCGGCTATATCCGCGTGTGTTCGATCTTCCCGGCGTACGCCTTTAGCATGTTCTACGAAAACATGTCCGGCTACCTACGCGGCTTTGGTATCTCGCTCACGCCCGCCCTCATCACCATGATCTGCGTCTGCGGCATCCGCTTCTATTGGGTGTTCTGCGTGTTCCCGCACTTCCGCACCTTTGCGAACATCATGATGGTCTACCCCATCAGCCTGGGCACCACGGCGTTCTTTATGGTCGTGGCGGTACTACTTTGCCACCCGGCACGCACCTATCGCGCCACCCAAGCCAAAGCGACAGCCCGCTAGACACCGCACTCAACGCCACGCCAGTCATTAATTGACAATATGCGAGCTCATATAGTCGATAAAGCGCCTCGTGGCGATAGGCATGGTATCCCAGCTGCGCCAAGCTGCCACTACGTCGCGCGAGGGAGCATGCACGATGGGTCGCACACGAATATCGGCTCGCATGCCCTCCACAGTACGACGGTAGAGCATGCTCACGCCTAGGCCCTCCTCCACCATCGCCATGATGGTGTAGTCGTCAGTCACCTCACTCGTCACGTGCGGCGACAGCCCATGTGTCGCAAATGCATCGAGCACCAGGCTCTGTTCGCCCTCATCCAGCAGCACAAAGGGCTCGGACGCCAGGTCGGCGAGCGTCACCTTTTCCTTTGCCGCCAGCGGATGCGCAGCCGGCAGCAGCGCCACCAACTCATCGTGATAGACCACGCGCTTCTCGAGGCCTGCGGTAAACCCGCGCGCCGTAAAGCAAAAAT
The DNA here is from genome assembly GCF_015552075.1 of Collinsella aerofaciens. Lineage (GTDB taxonomy): Bacteria > Actinomycetota > Coriobacteriia > Coriobacteriales > Coriobacteriaceae > Collinsella > Collinsella aerofaciens_Y. The sequence goes on along the minus strand of NZ_JADNDZ010000087.1, from coordinate 12,435 downwards.
CCACCACGCCGTCGTGCACCCACTGAGCGTTGCGCGTGTAATCGCCCTGCTTGAGGGTAAAGCGTACGCCCGGGTGCAGCGTACCAAAGTCGCGGATCACACGCGGCAGCACGGTACGGCTCACGTTGGTAAACGTCGCGATGCGAATATCGGTCGACGAAAGCCCCAGCAGCTCCTGGCGCTTGCCCTCGAGCTCGGCCTCGGCGGTCACAATCTGGCGCAGGTACGGCAGATACTGCTTGCCATCGCGCGTAAGCGAAACGCCCTGCTTTCCGCGCTCGATAAGCGTGGTGCCCAGCTCGCGCTCGAGCGCCTTGACGGCCTGGCTCACCGCACTTTGCGTATAGCCCAACTCGTCCGCTGCACGTTTCAGACTGCCGCAATCGACCACCATACAAACAATCTGATACCGCGATGCCATCGTGCCTCCACATCAATGCAGCCGTAAAACGTTTTGCCAGCGCTTTTCCTAATGACATTAGCATTTCTTAATCATACTGAAGATACATTCGCTTTACTACATCCACATCTGGGAGCAGAATCCTTTTTACGAAACCGTTCTGTAACAAAAGGAGTCCCATGGATCGCAAAAAACCAATCGCGCTCTCATTTTCCGTTCCCGTCGCATGGGGCTTTTCGTACCCCCTCATGAAGATCGGCATGGACAGTATGAACGCCACGAGCATCGTTGCGCTGCGCTGCATCATCGCCTTTGTGGCTTGCCTGCTGCTCTTCCACAAGCGCGCTTTCCGCATCAACCGCGACCTTATGGTCCGCGCTGCCATCATCGGCGCCATTATGGCAACCGAACTCACCTGCATGTGCCTGGGCTCCAGCCTCACCTCCGCCTCCACCGCCGGCTTTTTGCAGAGCCTGACGGTCGTGATCGTGCCGTTTGCCAACGCCGCCCTGCTGCGTCGTGCCCCCGAGCGCAAAGTGCTCGTCGGCACCGCCATCGTCACCTGCGGTATGTTGCTGCTCTCGGGCGCCGACTTCACCAGCCTGAACCCGGGCGCGCTCATCATGCTGCTCTCCGCTTTTGTCTATGCCGGCCATATCATTGTGGCGAAGCGCTTTGTCGAAGATGTCGACCCGCTGGCCCTGGGCGTTTGGCAGCTGGGCTTCGGCGGCTTATTCTCGGGTATCGCCGCATTCACCTTTGGCGGTTTCACGCTTCCCGGCACGCCGAGCGAGATTGTCGTTGTCGTCGCGCTCGCACTCATCTGCTCTGCCTATGGCTTTATCACCCAAACGCTCGTGCAGCCCCACGTGCCTGCCGAGACCACCGGCTTCGCTTTCTCGCTCGAGCCGGTCTGCTCTGCCGTCTTTTCGTTCTTCCTGGTCGGCGAGGTCCTGAACCCCATCGCCTTCTTTGGCGCCACCCTCATCCTCACCGGCGTCATGGTGGCAACCGTCGAGCTTCCGCACCTCCGTGCACATGGACAGGCCCGTATGGCAGGAGCGCCCGAGCGCGTCTCGTAGACCCCGTTCTTCATACAGCCGTGTCATAAAGGCAACCGGTGCGCCTTTACAATAGATGCCAACAGAGCATCTACCATAAAGGAGCCCCATGGACACCGCAACCCGCGACCACAACATAGCAACTTGGTTGGGCGATGCGCCGCAGCCGGTACGTGACACTACGAACCAGCTGCTCGAGCGCATCGCCCTTTTGCGTGCCGAGCAAACCATCTACCCGGCACAAGACGACATCCTCAATGCCCTCGCCTACACGCCGGCCGACCAGGTCAAGGTTGTCATCTTGGGTCAAGACCCCTATCACGGACCTAACCAGGCAATGGGGCTGTCGTTCTCGGTCCCCGCGACGCAAACCAAGTTGCCGCCGAGCCTGCGCAACATCTATAAGGAGCTCAAAGCCGATTTAGGCTGCCCCATTCCCGCCACGGGAGACCTAACCCCATGGGCACAACAGGGCATCCTGCTCCTCAACACTACGCTCACCGTGCGCGAGCATGCCGCGAACTCGCACGCCAAGCTGGGCTGGAGCACGCTCACCGACTACGTTATCGAACGCTGCTGCCAGCTGCCCCAGCCGGTCGTCTTTTTGGCATGGGGCCGCTTTGCCCAGCAGATGGTCGAAGGCAAGCTCGCTGCAATCGGCGCGGGCAAGGCAACCGGCAAGTTCTGCCTGGCCTCTACGCACCCCTCGCCGCTTTCGGCCAACCGTGCCACGGCAGAACTCCCCGCTTTTATGGGGTCGCGCCCCTTCTCCGCTGCCAATCGGCTACTCGAACAGCACGGCTCGACCCCCGTCAACTGGACTTGCCTCAGCTAAAAATCGATACATCAAAAACGCGCCCGACGGCTTTCCATCGGGCGCGTTTCCTATTCGGGCCAAATAAATTGTGTGCGGCCGGCCTCGCCGCCATCGATCAGCAGGCTCTGCCCGGTCATAAACCGGTTGGTCACGCCCACAAAGTAGATCCACTCGGCGATCTCTTGGGCGGTGGCCCAGCGTTTAAGCGGCGTGAGCTCCATAATCTGGTTCCACAGGTGTTCGTCTTCCATCACGCAACGGTTGAGCGGCGTGATAACGCCGCCCGGGTCCACACTGTTGGCGATGGCCTGCGGTGCCAGGCGGTTTGCAAGGTTCTTGGTGTAGGCGATAACGCCGCCCTTGCTGGCAGCATAGGCGGGAAACTCCGATCCCGTATGTCCGCTCGCCGACCCCACATTGACCACGGATTTGATAGCCAGTGTCGGCTTGGCGGCAAGCCCCTCCCCCACAAAGGCGTAGTGCTCGGTCACGTTGATGGTGCCACGCAGGTTGGCAGCAATATCGTCGGCCGAATCCTGCGTACCGGCAACGTTCACGATTACCTGGGGTTCAAGGTCGCCTGGAAACGAGTCCGGCTCGCGGACATCAACGATCAGATGGCGGTAGCGCTCGTGTTCGATCGCCGCCGGCAGTAGATCAAAACCCACGACCTCGTGGCCCTCGTCCAAAAAGCGCTGCACGCACGCGGCTCCGATACCGCCCGAAGCGCCCGTGATCAAAACCCGCATACTCGCTCCTTAGGCGGTTGCGTGGCGCTCGAGGTACTCGGCGCCCACATTCTCACGCTCCCAGCCACGCACGACCTTGTAGCCCACGGGGCTCAGGAAGACCTCGCACAGCAGCTCGGCGACAGCGCCGGTCAGCGAACACATAAGGACCTGCACCCAGGTCCAACCAAAGAACGTGTGGCTCACCACAATGGCAAAGACCAGGTTGTCGATAAACTGGCCAACACCCGTGGACACATAGGAGCGGAAGGCGAAGCTCGCAAAATTATTCTTTTTGAGCATGCGGCCGAGCGACTGGTTGAGCGTGGAGTTAACCACGGCAGAGACGAGCATTGCCAGCGAAGAGCCCAGCACCACGTACCAGGTGCCACCGATGGTAGCGTTAAGGGCAGTGTTAACCTCGATCATGCCCGTGTCGTAGTAGGCGCCCCACATACCGGGCGTGAGCGAGCATGCCCAAAAGCACAGGCTCACGGCCAGGTTGACCAGCAGCGCGAGGATAGAGATTTTGATGGATGCCTTGGCGCCAAAGCGTTTGCAGATCATGTCCTGGCACAAAAACGAAACCCAGCTCACCACAAAGCCGCAATCGAGTGCCAGATACGGCAGGCTGATGAGCTCTTTGTTGGCCAGCAGGTTCATCATGATGACACTCACGAAAAACAGCGAAACCGTTGCCGCGGGAATGCTCCGCAACAGGACCTTGTAGTCCTCCATGACCTTCTTGATCATTATGTACTCCTTTGGTTTTAGGTTTAACGAGCAGGATATCGGACCCGAACTGCTCGGACGCCCCGGTCTTGAGACGACGGTGGGTATGATAGCCGCTCACACGGCATCAGGCAAGCAAACGGCGCGGCAGCTCCGCAGGGCCACCGCGCCGATGCGTTAAAACGCTACGTTGCCAAACTCCGACAGGATAAGGTCGGGGTTGTGGTCGGTTGCCCAATCCACGTTCCACGGACTCGTGAACAGCAGCAGCTTGCCGCCGCGCATGTCCTCGACGCGCAGGGTGTCGCGCGTGAGCGAAAGGCCCGGGATATCGATGGTGTCGGGGTCGTTCTGGATCCAGCGGATGTCCGTATAGGGCAGCGGCTGGCGACGAACCTCAACACGGTACTCGGCCTTGAGGCGGCGCTCGAGTACCTCAAACTGCAGCACGCCGACCACGCCCACGATGACGCTCTCCATACCGGCACCCAGCTCGCGGAAGATCTGGATAGCTCCCTCCTGGGCAAGCTCCTCCATGCCCTTGACGAACTGCTTGCGTTTGAGCGTATCGACCTGCGTAATGCGAGCGAACATCTCGGGGGCAAACGTCGGGATCTGCGGATACTGCACGTGGCGCTTGCCGGAGCACACGGTGTCGCCGATGCTAAAGATACCCGGGTCGAACAGGCCCACGATATCGCCCGCATACGCCTCGTCCACGATGGCGCGGTCATCGGCCATCATCGAGGTACCCGTGGCAAGCTTGAGCTTGCGGTTGCCCTGCACGTGGAAGGCGTCCATGCCGCGCTCGAACTTGCCCGAGCAAATGCGCACAAAGGCGATGCGGTCGCGGTGGTTCTTGTCCATGTTGGCCTGGATCTTAAACACAAAGCCGCTGAAGTCGTCGCGGCAGGGATCGACCGGCTCGTTGGTGAGCGTATCGGTATAGGCGCGCGGCGTCGGGGCCAGGCGCAGGAACTCCTTGAGGAAGGGCTCCACGCCAAAGTTGGTGAGCGCCGAGCCAAAGAACGCCGGGCTTAGCTTGCCGCAGGCCACGGCATCCAAGTCGAGCTCGTCGCCGGCACCATCGAGCAACTCGATGTCGTCCATCAGGTTCTTATGGTTCTCCTCGCCGATGAGCTCGTCCATAGCGGGGTCGCCCAGCTCGGCCTCGACCTCGGCGACCTTCTTGGTGGCGTTAGCGTGGCCGTCGCCCTCAAAGGCGATAACGCGACGGGTCTGGCGATCGAACACACCGCGGAAGTTGCGGCCGCTGCCGATCGGCCAGTTCATGGGATACGTATTGATGCCCAGGACATTCTCGATCTCTTCCATGAGCTCAAACGGATCGCGGGCCTCGTGGTCGAGCTTGTTCACAAAGGTGAAGATGGGAATGTGGCGCAGCGTGCAGACCTTAAAGAGCTTTTTGGTCTGGGCCTCGACGCCCTTGGCGCCGTCGATGACCATGACCGCGGCGTCGGCGGCCATAAGGGTACGGTAGGTATCCTCCGAGAAGTCCTGGTGGCCGGGGGTATCGAGGATGTTGACGCAGGCGCCGTTGTAGGTGAACTGCAGCACCGAGGAGGTAACGGAAATGCCGCGCTCCTTCTCGATGTCCATCCAGTCCGAAACGGCATGCTTGGCCGAGCTCTTGCCCTTGACCGAGCCGGCGGTCTGGATGCTGCCGGTATAGAGCAGCAGCTTCTCGGTAAGCGTGGTCTTACCGGCGTCCGGGTGGCTGATGATCGCGAATGTGCGGCGCGACGAGATTTCATCCGACAGGCTTGCCATGCGGATCCTTTCTTGCATTGAGTGCATTACGTCGTTGTAACCGCACTATTGTAGCCGCGAAATCTCGCTCTAGGGCGCCTATCAGGACAAATTCATCAGTTGGGGCCTGGGTAGCCGGCCCAATCAGCATTTGCCTCTTGCATAACTGTGCATAGTGTATATATACTGTGCTTACCGGTTATATACACGTGTAGCCCATCAGCTAAGGAGCCGCTGTGGACATCATCCTATCCAATTCGAGCGATAAGCCCATCTACGAGCAGATAACCTCGCAGGTCAAAGCTCAGATTTTATCGGGCACGCTCGCTGCGGGCGCCATACTCCCCAGCATCCGTGCACTCGCGAGCGATCTTGGCGTGAGCGTCATCACCACCAAGCGCGCCTACGCCGACCTAGAGCAACTCGGGTTTATCTGCACCGTGCAGGGCAAGGGCTGCTTTGTCGCCGAGGGCAACCAGGAACTCTTGCGCGAAAACCAGCTCTGCCATATCGAAGAGCTACTTGCGAAAGCGGCGAGCCAAGCCGAAACCCTGGGCGTCACGCGCGACAAACTGCACGAGATGCTCGACCTGGTAGCCCCCGAAACCATGCAGTAGCCATCTGCAAGAAAGGCTATACCATGCAAAACCTTTTAGAACTCAAAGGCATCTCACGCCGTGTGAGCGACCGCTTTTCACTACGCGACGTCACGCTCGCTGTGGAGCCCGGCCAGATCGTTGGCTTTGTAGGCGCAAACGGCGCCGGCAAGACAACGACCATTCGCGCCGCGCTCGGGCTTATAAAGCTCGATGCCGGCGAGGTGCACCTGTTTGGGCTGCGCTGTGGCGCCGACGCGCCCGATGAATCGCAACGTCATCTACGCTCCCGCGTCGGTCTTGTCCTGGACACGTGCCCCTTCCCCTCCACGCTCAGGGTGGGCCAGATCGAGTCGCTCGTAGGCCCGGCGTACCCCACGTGGGACCGCGAAACGTTCGCCGGATTCATCAACCGATTTGGCCTCGATCCCAAGACAAAGGTCAAGGACCTCTCCCGCGGCATGGGCATGAAACTGCAGCTTGCCTGTGCGCTCAGTCACAAGGCCAAGCTGCTCGTTTTGGACGAAGCCACCGCGGGCCTCGATCCCATGGCACGCGAGGAACTGCTTGATGAGCTGCTTGCCTTTGTCGCCGACGGCCAGCACAGTGTGCTGCTCTCGAGCCACATTACGTCCGACCTCGATCGCACCGCTGATCGCGTCATCTGCATCGATAATGGCTCGATTATTTTTGACCTGCCGCGCGAGGACATTACCGACCGCGCCGGCATCGCCCACTGCACCCAATCGCAGGCTGCCGAGCTTATGGCTTGCGTCGAAGGCGCCCGTGCCGCCCGTCACGCCTACAGCGTGGACGTACTCGTACCCAACCGTCGCGAAACGCTCGAGGCCTTTCCCGAGATTCCCTGCGATCGGGCAACCATTGATGACTATCTGCGCCTCATACTGAAAGGGGCTTCGAAATGAAACGCGCCTTTATGTCCGAACTCGCCATCGTTCGCACGCTCATCCCGAGCATTGCGGGCGTCGGCTTGTTCATCTTCGTTGTGCTGACGCTCGTCAACGCGTCGGATGGCGATTCCGGTATGAGCGCCGGCGCCTGCGCCGTCAGTGCCATGTCGCCCATCATAGTCATGAACTCACTGGCCGGTTTCGACAATCAAAACGGTTGGGAGCGCTACCGGGCAACGCTGCCCTTCTCGCGCAAAGACATCATCCGCGCACGCTACCTGAGCGTTATTGTCTTCTCCGCCGTCATGGCATGTGCAGCTACGCTTTTGAGCATCGCCTCCATCCCGCTCTTCAACAGCGCGGGCATTCCTTCGACGGGACAGACGGTCTTTGAAATCGCAATCGCCTCGGCAGCATCGATGCTCATCTCCCTCATGATGGTGTTTTTGGCGCAGCCGCTGTTCTTTCGATTTGGTCACATGGAGGCGCTGCGCCTATCCGTTGGCCTGTTTGCCCTGCTTGGTTGCGGCACCATGGCCACGCTGAGCTCCTCCAACCCCATCAGCAACTGGCTCATGTCGATTGCCGGGGCGAATCCCGATCCTGCCGTCCTTGGCTGTCTGTGTGCAGGAATTGCCGTACTGGCGCTCGCACTATGTGTAATCAGCTGCGCTGTCAGCACCAAGGTTTATCGAGCACGCGATCTGTAATCGACGGCTAAAAAAGCTTAGGTGGTACCCCGCTTATTTTTTCAATGTAACGAGGCGGCATAGCGTCACCACCGCCCTTCACAGCAGGCCGTCTAGTTCTTGGCAACCAAAAAGACACCGTCAGCATATCGAAGGTGAATACTTTTCCGAGAAGTGAACGAGTAAAAACAGTGCCCTGTAGCATCGACATTTTTAAGGACTCAATTCCTGCGGTTTTTGTCTAAGAATCCTGCAGTTTTGTTCGTAAAAAGTGTGTATGTTCCAGGGGTCCAGATTTACTCGTTCACTTCGCGGAAAACCATTCACCTTCGATTCGAGCCTTAACCAAATGCCCTCTCGAACTATGGCCCCTGTCTCACCACAGCGATACCAAAGCTTCATGGCGGGGCGGTATCATCGGACGAGCGCCGTAAATCTGGCGCGGTCGTTCTTTGGGGAGGCATTTCACCCGTGTCGTGGGTCGCAGCAGCATTTGTGTCGGCTTTCTTTGCCGGCGTCACATCTGTCCTGGCCAAATGCGGCATCAAGCAGACCGACTCCGATGTCGCGACGGCCATTCGCACCTGCGTGGTGCTCGTTTTCGCCTGGGCAATGGCGGGCATTTCTGGATCCATTGGAACCATCGGCAGCATCGAACCCAGATCTTGGCTCTTTCTCGTCCTCTCGGGACTCGCTACCGGCGCTTCGTGGATCTGTTACTTTAAGGCGCTGGGCATCGGAGACGTCAATAAGGTCGTACCGGTCGACAAGATGAGCACCGTACTCGCCGCACTGATCGCCATCGTGCTTTTTGGCGAGACGAGCAACCTTGCGGTTAAGCTCGTGGGAACCGCTGTCATCACCCTCGGCACGTTTTTAATGATCGAGAAGAAGCAGTCTGCCGGACCCGAACAGCAGCAAGACCGGACCTGGCTCGCTTACGCCCTCGGCGCTGCCGTGTTCGCGGCGCTCACGTCCATCCTTGCCAAGGTTGGCATCGAAGGCGTCGAGTCAAACCTGGCCACGGCAATCCGCACCTGCGTGGTACTGGTTATGGCATGGGCGATCGTGGCAGCCAAGGGAAAACTGGATCAGGTCGCGCACGCTGACCGGCGCGAACTCACATTTCTCGCAACATCGGGCATCGCGACCGGAGCATCGTGGCTGCTCTATTACTACGCCATCGCCACAGGCCAGGTGAGCGTCGTGGTGCAGATCGACAAACTATCGATTGTCGTATCAGTACTATTTGCGCGCCTGACATTCAACGAAAAACTCTCACGACACAGCGTCATCGGTCTCGCCCTCATCGTACTGGGCACCGCCGCGCTCGCAGTTTGGAAGTAGCGCGGCCAGCAGCCGCTACATCCTCACACCTGGCTTGGGATGCCTGTACTGACCGTGGGATGCCGTGCGCTTACCGTGCGAGATGGCAAATTTGGGACAACAATGCAGGCAACGAAGGCAGGCTGCGCACTCCGGCTTTGTCCAGACGGGAAGGCCGTCGCGCATCTCAATCGCCGCCATGGGGCAGCGCTTGGCACACAGGCCGCAGCCGATGCAGCGATCGGCATCGACGGCAAACTTGCTCGTCTGTTGCATGCGCGGCAGCCCAATTGCGTGATACGCGCACGATGCAAACAGAGGCACGCGATGGCGCATCATGTTGCCCGTGCGGCGTGCCCGCACCGCCTCGATCACGGCATCAATCTGCGCCTCGGCAGCTCTATTGATACCCTCAACCTTTTGAGGGTCAGACAGGTCGAAAACAGGCGTCCAGGTATCGGGCATCTTGACGCTCATCGCCGCATCTAACTCGAGCCCACGCTCGTGTAGCAGATCGCGGGCGAACTTGGCCGATTGCCCGGTCGTCGAACCATATGTCGAGACATAGAACGTATAGGGGCGCTCGCCGCCCTTTGTGCCGGCAGCAACCGATAGGTCGACAGTCTTCAAAAACTCGATCATTGGCGTCGGCAAGCCCCAGGCGTATACCGGGGCGACAAACCCCAGCCGACAGGGGCCTTCCATCACAGCAAGGTGAAGGATCTCGGCATCAAAGCGCTCAATCGACATAACTTTGTCGCTTGTCGCCGCTGCAATGCGACGCGCCACATGCTCGCTGTTCCCTGTCGCGCTAAAGTACAGGATCATCTCGTACCCCTGGAATTGACTCGTGAAAAACCGCGCTACTTGCGCAGCGGCTTGGGCAGCGGAATGCCGGCGGCGATAACGGCGGCGATGATCATGCAGACGATACCCTTGAGTGGGAAGCACATGAGCAGCAGGCCCACGACCATGACCGGCTGGCGCATGACGGCGCCCATCGTCGATGCCGTGCAGACGGCGACGCAAAAGACCGGATCGGCGCCGGTGAGGATAGCAAGGCCATAGCCCAGGCTCACACCCGAGAAGATAACCGGGAAGAAGTGACCGCCGCGCCAACCAAGGTTGATGAGGGCGGGCGTCAGCATGGCCTTAACAAGACCGGTCGCGATAAGCACGCCGGCGGGGATGGTCAGATAGGTCTCCATGAGCACGTCGGCCTGGGTCTCGCCGGCAAACATGGTGTAGGGCAGGACCGTGCCGCAGATGGCGAGCGCCAGACCGGCCAGCATGGCTTTGACGACAGGGCGCGCCCCTATTGCATGAGCAAGCGCTTCGCTCGCGTGCTCAGAGACAAAGTACAGCCAGCCGCAGATTGTTCCGATCAGCGACAGAGGGATGAGCCAGATAAGCTCCAGATTGCCCACCACGGCAGCCTCGAACCTCGGCATACCCATGCCGCCGCCCATGAGCTGGCCGAGCAGCAGGTAGGTGCCCAGGCCGCCAGCAATCGCGATGCCGTAAACCACGGTCTTTTGCGCCTTGGGCAGCCTGATGGTGATCTCACCGGATTCGGAATCCTCACCATCGCCGGCACCCTGGCCGTCAGCACTTCCGGCAAGCGGCGCCACAAAGCCAAACACGGGCGCGGTAAAGAGCGCCGTCAGAGCAGCCTGGGTGCCCAGCAGCGTGAGCTCCCTAAACTCGGCGCCAAAGCGACGCATGCGATCGCCGACCCAGCTGCACAGACCCGCGATGACGCCGGTCAGGCCGGCCTCCGGTCCAATACTTCCACCAAACAGCAGCGGCAGCAATGCCGCGAGCGAAAGCTTGCCCAGGTTGTCGTACGGGTAGCGCCCGTCTTGCTTAACCTTTGCCATCACCTGGTTGAGGTCATCGGTCTTGATGCCCGTCATCTTTTCGTATAGGCCAATCACCAAGCCGCCCAACAGGCAAACGAAAAACGGGTACGGCAAAAAGCCAAACGGGCCGCTGGCGAGCTCGGGCGAAGCGACGCCCAGTGCGTGCGGGATCTCAGTCCATAGATAGTCGATGCCGTGCTCCATCGCAAAGAAGAATAGCCAGACTGCAGCACCCGCGAGTGCACCGGTCACAGCAACGCTGACCAAAAACAGCGCGCGGTTTGTGGGTTTGGCAAGGTTATCCATCGGGTCCTCCCGCGGTCAAAGTCGACATAGATACATTTTATTGTAGAGCGCGCGTTGCCCGAACGAGCCAACCACCTGCGCCGCAAACGGCACCATTGGGAGTCATAGTGGAGCAGGCTCAAGACTTATCCGTTGATAATCGAGGCAATCTCACGCAAATCGTCGGCAAAGTAGATGCCGTGCTGGCGCCTCGGGCTCGAAAGCCCTTTATCAATCATGTGCCCGAGCAGCGCCTTGAGGTCGTTGTAGTAACCGTCCAGGTTATACAGGATGCACGGAGCACTCAGGTGCCCCAACGACACCGCGGACATGACCTCGGCAATCTCCTCGAGCGTGCCCGTCCCACCGGGAAAGGCGATGAACGCATCGCCGAGCTCAATCATCTTGGCTTTGCGCTCGGCCATATCACTCGTCACGATGAGGTCGTCGATACCGTCATGTTGAAACTCGGCCTCGATAAAAAAGCTCGGCTCAACACCCGTCACGTGTCCGCCAGCATCGAGCACGCTATCGGCGAGCGCACCCATCAGGCCCGATTTGGACCCGCCGTATACCAACGCGTGTCCGTTGGCGCCAATCCAGTTGCCCAGCTCCTGCACCGCGGGCAGAAACGCCGGATCATTGCCGGCACTGGCACCCAGATACACGGTGATATTCATATTTGGTCCCCCTTGTTGTGGCGCACGACGTTCGTCTTAGCGCTGGCGTCGACGATACTCGCGCACGCGACGCGAAAGATCGGCGAGCTCGTCACGATCGAGCTCTTCCAAATGCTCAAGATCGTCCATAAAGCGCGCCATGGTGTCCTTTTGGCGCAGCTTGATAAGCGTATTGCAGTAGTTCACCGCCACGCCCGTGAGCATGGCGATGTAGAAGATGCTGATGATGCTCAGAATGACGGTAATGGCGCGGGCAACCGGTGTCTCGGCCGGAATGTCGCCAAAGCCGATCGTCGAGACCGTCTCAAAGCTAAACCAGAGACCATCGCCAAACGTGAGGGTCGTGGGCTCGGACAGCCAGACAGCCGTCGAGCACAGCAGGTAAAAGATAAGAAACAGACCCGTGATGCGTGCAAAGCCAGCCTGTCGCAGTACGTCGGAAAGCGTCCTCAACCTGTTCATCGCGACCCCTTTTCCCAGACGCCCAATCACGTTCGCTCGGTATTGTCCCACAACCGGCAGCTAGGGACGTTCCTTTTAATATGAGCAGGACATTGTCAAGAGGCAAAATCGGGCCT
>NZ_JADNDZ010000086.1 GCF_015552075.1 Collinsella aerofaciens | reverse complement strand
TGACGGGGCGGAATGTCAATCCTGGTCTAACAGAGCCTTAAAAAATCATTTTGGTGACGCGCGGCGGAAGACCAGTCTTTTTTGGGACGAGAAAATGATTTTTTAATCCCCGTCCCAGAAAAATCATCGCCAGAGTAGTTATTCGCAAAGGCGCATAGCCTCCTGCACGGCGCCGTATAGGTTAGCGTCGTTGCCCAGTTCTGCCGCCTTGACCTGCGGTACAGGGATGTCGGCGAGAATGCCCTCATAGCCCTCAAGCGCCGCGGGCATCTGGTCGCGAAGCGCGTCGATAAGTTCGGGGTGGCACGAAATGCCGCCCGCAATCACAAACACCTCGGGATCGAGCACCGCCTGTAGGTTTACGAGCATGGCGTTGAACGTGCGCGCATAGCGGTCAAGCGCGCGCTTCGCCGCCTCATCGCCAGCCTCAACCCACTCAAAAACGCGGCGCCCGTCCACCGTGCCATCGGCAGGTAAGTCCTTCTCGGCCACGACGAGATCGCGCAGCGCACGCCAGCCGCCTGTGCTCGAAAACATTCTGTCCCCCGATGCCGGCTGTGTCACATCGTTGCGCAGAAAGCTAAACTCGCCCGCAAAGCCATGTGCACCGCGGAGCACGCGGCCATCGATAACGATGCCGCCGCCGATGCCGGTGCCGATAGCGAGCACGACGCCAGTGCGGCATCCGCGAAGGGCGCCCGCTGCGTACTCGCCGAGCGCGCAGCATTTTCCGTCGTTGTTGACCGCCACCGGCATGTCAAACCGCTCGCGCAGCAACTTTCCCAGCGGACAGCCGTCCATGTAGGTAAGCGCGCCGCCGCGATGGATGGTGCCGTCCGCGTCATCCTCATAGATGCCGCCGGGTGCACTCACGCCCACGGCGGACACGCGATCGCGATACGGCTCGATAAGACCGGTCAGGGCCTCGACCGCTTCGTCTGCCGTAGCAAAATCGGTCGGCAGGCTGCCGCGCTCGCGGATGGAAAAATCCTCGCCCAGCACGGCCCACTTAACTGCCGTGCCGCCCACGTCGATGCCAAAATACTCTTTCATGCTGCCTCCGCTTCTGCGCCGATACGTCAATATCGGCAGACCATCCCGTCCATGCAAACACAGACAATTCCAGACAAGGCCAAGTATTTGGTTAACGGTCGCTTTTAGGCTGTAAACGGTGTTTAGTCTGTTTATAGCAGCTAATTCTATATATTACGCAATTATGCACTCATTTGGAACGAAGCAATTTAGCTAATTTACCTCAAGGGTAGTTAAAAAAGCCCCGTCCCAAATTAGCTACTTGAGACGGGGTGTAGGAAGCACTTAGCCCAAGACGTGAGCCAAGCGTGCCTTGAACTCCGCGAGGAAGCGCGGGGCGTCCACGGTTAGCGCCACAAGGGCGCTCTTGTCCGGGTCGGCCACGCGGCGCTCGTCGCAGATGGTGCGGCCACGATACTCGCCGAGCAGGTCAACGCGCAGGTTGCAGCCGAGTGCGCCCACGAGCGTGGGGTCGATCGCCACGGCAACGGCTAGCGGATCGTGCAGCGCACAGCCGCCAAGATAAGGCGCGTTCATCTCGTATGAGCCAATGTAGTGCTCGACCATGCCTGCAAACGCGCAGCCCGCCATGGTGCCCGAACCCGTCCAGCCGGCGATATCGCGGCGCGTCAGCACCACGCGATGCGTCACGTCCAAACCAACCATGGTGAGCTTGCGGCCCGAGCGCAGCACGGCGTCGGCGGCCTCGGGGTCGCTTGCCATGTTGGCCTCGGCGCCCGCGCTCACGTTGCCGGGCACGGTAAGGGCGCCGCCCATCACGACCACGCGGCCGATAGACATCATCGCCGCCGCATCGCGCTCAAGAGCAAGCGCCAAGTTTGAGAGCGGGCCGGTCGCCACGTAGACCAAATCGGGGCCATAGGTGCGTGCGGCATCGATCAGATAATCGACCGCCGCATTGCCATCGGCCGACGTCGCCCCAACCGGCTCATACGGCGATGCGGGCACGCTCGCGCCGCCAATGCCGTTTTTGCCGTGAATGAGCGTGGTGGACGCTGGCGGCGTATAGGGCTCGTTCGCCTTGATGGGACGATCGGCGCCCAGGTACACCGGCACCTCGGGTCGGCCCAACAGGTCGAGCACCGCCAGGCAGTTATGCGCCGACTGCTCGACACGCACGTTGCCAAAGCACGTGGTAATGCCGACGAGCTCCACCTCGGGGCTCGCGATGGCATAGGCGAGCGCCATGGCGTCGTCCACGCCCATATCCAAATCAAGGATCAGCTTCTTGGTTGCCATTGTTCTACTCCGCTTCTCCGTCTAAACCGTCTAAACCAAACTTACGTTCAACTTCGGCGCGCGTGGGAATCGATTGCTGAGCACCCAGGCGCGATACCGTCACTGCCGAGGCGCGAGCGCCTGCGACCATGCACTCAAAAAGGGGCAAGCCCTGCAGCCGAGCCGCCGCAAGTGCGCCGATAAACGTATCGCCGGCGGCCGTCGTGTCGACCACCTCGCTAGAGAGCGCCGGCATGCGTAGCAGCCCTCCATCATCGCCGAGCGTAACCGATCCGGATCCGCCCAGTGTGATAACCGCGGCACCGGCGCCCTTAGCGAGCAAGGCCTTAAGCGCGGCCACGCAGCTCGCGTCATCCGTGGGCAAGATGCCCGTTAGCACCTGACACTCGGTCTCGTTGGGGCAGACCAAGTCGACCGCAGGCCAGACCTCCGCAGGCAACTCACAAGCAGGCGCTGGATTAAAGACCGTATAGAACCCCAGCTCGTGAGCGCAAACAAGCGCATCGGCCGTCGCCGCAAGGTCGCATTCGCCCTGGGCGATAAAGACGCTTCCGGCAGCCGGGGCAATCTCGCTGGCGTCGCCGTCGAGCTCATGGGCCACCAGACGCCTCAACGCGCAGGCAACGTCCGCGCCCGCAAGCGCATAGTTGGCGCCCGGTGACAGTATGATGCGGTTGTCGCCCTCGCAGCGAACGATGGTCGCCGTTCCCGTCTCCACGTCATCGCGATGCACTACAAAGTCACAGTCCACGCCGGCGTCTTGGAGCCCCACCACGAGCGACGCGCCGAACGCGTCGCGACCGACCGCGCCGATCATGTGCGTGCAAGCGCCCATACGCGCGGCAGCTACGGCCTGATTGGCGCCCTTGCCGCCGGCGTTGGTGATAAACCCGCTGCCGCCGACGGTCTCGCCCGCACGCGGTATGCGCTCGCACGCCACCGAAAGGTCCATGTTCATGCTGCCGAACACCGCAACGATGCCGCGATCTGCCATGGAAACCTCCTCATCTGCGGGCCTTATGCCCACCGCCAGCCGTCGATCGTGCACTCTCGCACCCCCTATAACTTTAGTTCACTTTGATGTGGACGCGCGCTTGAGCTTGCGCCAGCAGCAAGCATTCACAGGAGCAGGCAGCTACAATGAAGGCGTGCTGATTATTCTCGTCATTGGATGATGTTTTATGGAACAACTCTCGCAATCGGGCTCGCGCGGTCGACGCCGCACGGGCAACGAGCCGGCGCCGCACGAACGCGTGAAGGGCGAACGCCGTGCCAACGAACCGCGACGCACCGTGAGCTCCCATCGTGCTTCTGCCAACAACGCGGGCCGCGCCAACACTCCCGCCGCGGAGCAGACGCCTGCTCGCCCCAAATCCCGCTACATCCCTGCCCTTGACGGCCTGCGTACGCTCGCCGTCGTCGCGGTGGTGCTCTATCACCTTAACCTCACGTGGGCGCAGGGCGGCCTGCTTGGCGTCACGATCTTCTTTGTGCTTTCGGGCTATCTGATCACGCGCTTGCTGCTCAACGAAGTCGCTAAGACCGGACGCATCGACCTTAAGAGCTTCTGGATTCGCCGCATCCGTCGCCTGGTCCCCGCCGTGGTGACCGTCGTGGTGGTAACCTGCGCGCTGTGCACTCTCTTTAACCACGTGATGCTCACCAAGATGCGCCCCGACATCCTGCCGTCGCTGCTGTTCTTCAACAACTGGTGGCAGATTGCCCAAAACGTCTCGTACTTCAATGCTCTGGGCGACCCCTCGCCGCTCACGCACTTTTGGTCGCTTGCCATCGAGGAACAGTTCTACCTGATTTGGCCGCCACTGCTGTTTGCCATGGTATCCATGCATGTGAGCAAACCCAACACGCGCCGCGTGGTTCTGGGCCTTGCCGTGGTATCTGCCCTAGCCATGATGGTGCTTTACAACCCTGTCGCCGACCCCAGCCGCGTGTACTACGGCACCGACACCCGCGTGTTCTCGCTGCTGCTGGGTGCCTGGATGGCCTTTATCCCCGATCGCGACCTGGCGCCGGTGCGTCTCGCTCATCGTTTGGGGCTCAATCGCCTGGCTGGCGCCGCCAAGCACGGCAAGAACGCCGAGGGCAAACCTGGCGAGAAGGCCGACGAAGCAGCCGAGACCGCCCCGGCACAGCCGAGCGCCCTCGTGCGTTTTTGGTCCTCGCCCGCATCCATCGATGTGTTGGGCGTCGTGGGTCTGGTTGGCCTTGCCGCCATGGTCGCGCTCACCAACGGCTACACCGCCTTCCAGTATCGCGGAGGCACGCTGCTGTGCTCGATCCTCACGCTCATGGTCATCGCGGCCTGCGTGCAGCCCCAGGGAATGGTGGCCCGCGCGCTATCCGCCGAGCCGCTCGTATGGGTTGGCAAGCGCTCCTACAGCATCTACCTGTGGCACTATCCGCTGTTGCTGCTCATGAACCCGGTCGCCAACATCAACGATACGCCGTGGTGGCAGTACATTTTGCAGGTGCTGTTGGTGGTCGCCGTGGCCGAATGCTCATATCGCTTTATCGAGACGCCGTTTAGGAAGGGCGCCTTTGGGCGAACCGTTGCCGAATTCCGCGATGGCACCACCACGCCCGCCAACTGGGCACGCACGCACGTCCCCGTCTGCGCAGCCTGCGCTGTCGTATTGGTCGTTGCACTGGGCGGCCTGATCTTTGTGCCCGAGACGTCTGCGCTGAGCGGCGAGGGCGCCGAAGTCCTCAACAAGGAAGCCAAGAACACCGCGCCCACCGACCAGCAGGCGGCCGACGACACCGACAAGGACAACGACGGCTTCCCCGATGGCTCCTACGATCTGCTTATGATCGGCGACTCCGTGTCGCTGCGTGCCGTAGACACCTTTGACGGCGTGTTCCCGCACAGCCATATCGATGCCGAAAAGGGCCGCCAGTTTGATGCGGGGCGCGCGACATTTGAGGGCTATATCCAGCAGAACCTTGCCGGCAAGATCGTGGTCTTTGCCCTGGGCACCAACGGCTTGGTAACCGACGACCAGATCGACGCCATCATGGCCGATGCAGAAGATAAGCGTATTGTGGTGTTTGTGAACACGCGCAGCCCGCAGCCGTGGGTTGGCTCTACCAACCAGGCCATCGCCAACGCCGCTACGCGCTACAAGAACGTGCGCGTTGTCGACTGGTACGGATACAGCGCTAACCGAAATGACCTGTTCGACGGCGATGGCACGCATCTATCGACCACCGGCGTGACCGAGTATCTCAACTTGATCCACGACGCGGTCAAGAAGGACCTGCCCGTGCACCCCGAGGACCACGTCAACGACCCGCAGCCGGCAGCGGTCAAGTCTGCCACCGACGCACTCGTCAACGCGCTCGCCTTCAAGCCGCACAAGCTGGGTACCGATAAGTAACGCGCAGTCAAATCTGCTTGCACCCGCAGGGGGCGTCGGCCGCGGCCGACGCCCCCTGCGGCAGTTAGGGACGTTCCTTTTAATATGAGCAGGACATTGTCAAGAGGCAAAATCGGGCCT
>NZ_JADNDZ010000085.1 GCF_015552075.1 Collinsella aerofaciens | reverse complement strand
AATACCTGTAAGCACTTTATCGAACGAAAGAAGATTGCTATGCGCACGATCGGAATGAGCGACTATACCGTCGACGAGGACTGCTTTGACGAGCTGCCCGGCGCGCTGGCCGAGTACGGAGCGACCAAGGTCGCGATTATCGGCGGCAAACGAGCACTGGCCGCGGCGCTTCCCGGTATCGAAGCCGCGCTGGCAGGCACCGACGTCGAGATCCTGGAGACGCGCGTCTACGGCACCAACAGCACGCGCGCCAACATCGCCAAGCTTGTTAACTCCCCCGCCTGCCAAGAGGCCGACATGCTTATCGCATGCGGCGGCGGCAAGGCGCTCGATACCGTCAAGACGGCGGCCATCGAGCTCAAGAAGATCGTCTTTACGGTACCGACGATCTGCTCCAACTGCTCCGCCGCGACCGCCATTGCCGTTGTCTACAACGACGACGGCTCGCTCGAGGGCTATTCGTACCCTAACCGACCTGCGCATATCTTTATCAACCCCAAGATCATCGCCGAGGCTCCGGCGGAGTACTTCTGGGCCGGCGTGGGCGATGCCCTGTCCAAGCAGCCCGAGGTCGAGTACGCCACGAGCGCCGGCAACCTGGAGCACACGGCAGGCCTTGGCCTAGCACTCGCCCACACCTGCTCCGAGCCGCTGTTTACCTTTGGCGTCCAGGGTCTTGAGGACGTGCGCCAGGACCAGTCGACCGAAGCCGTCAAGCAGATCGCGCTCGACATCGTGGTCAACACGGGCTACGTCTCCAACCTGACCAACCAAAACGATTACTACTACAACTCGAGCGTGGCGCACGCGTTCTACAACGCTTCCTGCAGCATTCCGCGCGAGGGCTCCTACCTGCACGGCGAGGTCGTAAGCCTGGGTGTGCTGGTACTGTTCGCCTATACGGGCGATACCGAGAACCTTGAGCGCTACGCCGCCTTTAACAATCAGATGGGCCTGCCCGTGACGCTTGAGCAGGTCGGGCTTTCCGAGGCTGATATCCCTGCCCTGTGCGAGTACGCGCACGCCACCAACGAATGGAAGCAAGGCAACCCGGAGCCCTTCACCGACGAGAAATTCGCCGCCGCCATCAAGGCCGCCAACGCTTACGGCCACACGCTCTAGGACTGACCAAAAACCACCACAAAGGGGACGGGCACCTTTCTGGTGGTTTTTTTATTGCTCCAGCATTCAGTTCGCACTCGAACCCGATTCTTTACGAGAAAGGGTTCGGGTACGTTTTTTGTTTATCGGAAATTCTGCGGAAGGACTATTCGGAACGGTAAACAGAAACGAACAGAGGCAGGGTATCATCGTGGTGATGGTATCCTGCCTTTTGTTTTGCGGGATCAAGGTCGCTTTATGCGAACTTGATCGCCACTTATATGGCGCATTGATGGCAATTGCTTCGTACGTGCATACCGGGAGCCTGTACACCTCTGGCAAGGCGTAGCACACTAGACTTTGTTCCAAAGTCCGTGTGCTAAGGGGGCAGGCCCCTTAGAATTCCTGTAGAGTGTGTACGCACGTACGCAGGAAAACGGCAAAATTTCGCTATATCAGGGCGTTCTTTCATTGGAGAGTATGGTATACACGGCTTAGTTCAACAAATAAGAATTTATATATAAAGGAGAATATTGATGAAACTGTTTTTATGTTCTCACTTTTCAAGTGTAGGGAGTCTGATAAAGGAAGAAATTGAAAATAAAAAAGTCGCATTTATTCCAACAGCTTCGCTGCGTGAAGGCTACACCGGTTATGTCGGCTCGGCTCGAAAATTATTCAAAAAGATGGGAGCAATCGTAACTGAAATTGACATTTCAGCGGAGGCTTATTCAACGATACAGCCTCTTTTTGAAGATGCGGATGTGATCTATTTTACGGCGGAAATTCTTTTTTCCTTATAGACCAGCTCCGTAAAACGGGAACGGATGAGCTGTTGAAGAAAGAATTGGCAAAGGGAAAACTGATGATTGGTGAATCGGCAGGTGCGATTGTTTGCGCTCCAAGCATCCAATATATCGAGCAAATGGATGAAAAGCCGGAGGACTACTCACAAGAAGATGATGCGGGACTTAATTTGATTGATTTCTATGTTCTTCCGCATTATCATACAGCACCATTTAAGAAAGTTACCGAGAAAATAATGACTGAGTTTTCGGATTTGGATCTATGCCCAATTAATAACCGTCAGGGAATTGTAATCGATGGTGAAGGTTCAAAGGTAATTTGCAAAGACTAATTTGATAATTCCAGTTTGCTGTACTCGTTCCTAGCAGGGTTTGGGGCGGGCAAGCCCCAACAAGAAGCTGTCCCAAAGGGGCAAGAATGGGGACTGCGGACGATTTCTTGGACCGTTACGCGGCCCTTCCCAGCGCGGAGCGGAACTCGGCCGGCGTGCGGCAACCGAGCGCATCGCTGCGCCTCTCCGTATTGTATCGACCGATCCAGCCCCCGAGCTCCTCGATGAAGCTGGCGGGGGTCCAGTCCGACCAGTCCCTGCCGTGCCAGAACTCCTTCTTAAGCAGGCCGAAGAAGCCCTCCATCGCCGCGTTGTCCGGGCTGCAGCCCTTGGCGGACTGGATTGGCTACACTGATGTGGACAGTTCCGGGAGGGGCGCAAAAGACGGGAAGGCCGTGTGCGCGTTCCTGCGCGAGGGCCGCGGGGAGGGGTTGCCTGGGTACGGCGCCTGTCAACTCGGTCTACGTCTTTGATGACCGGGTCGTACTCAATATCAACTTCACGGATGATGCCAAAACGGTCACCCGTGAGGAAGTCTTGGGTTCGAGTGCTGTGGACAATGTTCCAGCATGCTGGGGTCAAATTCGCTTGCGGGGATCACACGGTACCCGTGACGCAGCAGCAGATCGACAAAAACGCCGTTGCCCGCGGTGAGCGTACCACTAAAGGTGCCATCGTAGACGTGACCCGTACCGCACGAGGGGCTGCGGTCCTGCAAAATGCACGCAACGATCTCGGACGGGCCGCCCGCCTGCTCGCACATATCGAGCGCGCGCTGAGCACCCTGGCGAAACTCGCGATCGACTGAGGTGCCCTCGCAGGTACGGACTTCGCCGTTCACAATCTCGGACGGCTTGCGCGGTGTGGGCAAGCCACCAAAAACCTCGGGGCACACCAAGAGAACCTCGGTCCCCGTTCGCTCACAGGCCTCGACCAACGCGCGATGGTAATTGTCGAGCCCGTTATATTTGCAGCTCTCTCCCATCAAGCAGGCACTCACCACGATCTTCATACATATCCCTCCCAAACAAAACGCCCCATTTGAGATAGAAACTCAAATGGGGCGTTCGACGTTGTGCAACCAGCCTTACTGCTGCTTTGGCATCAGCGGATTCTCGCGCGTGAGGAGATTCATGAACTCCTCGCCCGTGATCGTCTCCTTCTTGTACAGATAACGAGCCAGCTCATGGAGCTTAAACTTGTTCTCCTTGAGGATCTGCAGGGCGCGGTCATGTGCGTCCTCGATCAGCTTGGCGACGATCGCGTCGACGCGCTCGGCCGTACCGGGGGCACAGGTGAGCGACGTGTCCTGGTTGAGGTAGGCATTCTGAACGGTACCGAGCGCCATCATGCCAAACTCTTCCGACATACCAAAGCGCGTCACCATGTTGCGGGCGAGCTTGGTGGCCTGCTCGATATCATTGGCCGCGCCAGTCGTCATCTCACCAAAGATGAGCTCCTCGGCAGCACGTCCGCCGCAGTAGACAGCGAGCTTGTCGAGCACCTCCTGGCGCGTGGTCAAGAAGCGCTCGTCCTCCTCGACCTGCATGGTGTAGCCCAGAGCACCGCTCGTACGCGGCACGATGGTGATCTTCGTAACAGGCGCAGAACCCTTCTGGCGGGCGGCAACGATGGCATGGCCGATCTCGTGATAGGACACGACCTGTTTCTCGTGATCGGACAGCACCGTGGACTTACGCTGCTGGCCGGCGATGACGACCTCCACCGACTCCTCAAAGTCATCCTGAGTCGCGCGCTTGCGACCCTCGCGGACGGCGCGCAGGGCGCCCTCGTTGATGATGTTGGCCAGGTCGGCACCCGAGGCGCCAGGCGTGGCGCGGGCGATCGCGGTCAGGTCGATCGGCGGCTGCGTCTTCACGCTCTTGGCGTGCAGTTCAAGGATATTCTTGCGACCGGTCAGGTCGGGCAGCTCAACGGGGATGCGGCGGTCAAAACGACCGGGGCGCAGTAGAGCGGGATCGAGACTGTCGGGACGGTTGGTTGCGGCAAGGACAACGATACCCTTGTGGTTATCGAAGCCATCCATCTCGGTCAGCAACTGATTGAGCGTCTGCTCGCGCTCGTCGTTGCCGCTAAAGCCGCCGCCATCGCGCTTCTTACCGATGGTATCGATCTCATCGATAAAGACGATACACGGGGCCTTTTCCTTGGCCTGCTTAAACAGGTCACGAACCTTTGCAGCGCCGCGACCAACAAACATCTCAACGAACTCAGAGCCCGAAATGCTAAAGAACGGAACACCGGCCTCGCCGGCAACAGCCTTGGCAAGCAGGGTCTTACCGGTACCCGGAGGGCCAACAAGGAGAGCACCGCGCGGCAGCTTGGCGCCGATCTCCTCGTAGCGCTGCGGCTTCTCCAGAAAGTCGACGACCTCCTTGAGAGACTCCTTGGCCTCTTCCTGGCCGGCGACGTCCTTAAAGGTCACGCCCACGTCCTTGGAGGCGATCACGCGCGCGCCGGACTTACCCAGTCCGCCGCCGCCAAAACCGCCGCCGCCAAAGTTCATCGACGGGCCGTCATCGCCCATAGCCTTCTTCATGCGGCGGTTGAGCCACCAACCGATGAGGAAGAAAATCGCCATGGGAAGAATGAGTGTGAGCAGGTAGTAGGTCATCAAACCCGAGTTCTTATCGGGAACGACCGACTCCAGCGAAGCGCCAGACTCAAGCACGCGATCGGTAAAGCCCGCATCGTTCGGCACACCGGTCGTCTTATAGGCGATGTTCTCGTCCTCGCCCTTCTTGGTGTAATAAATGGTGTAATCGTCGGTATTGTATTCGACCTTGTCGACGCTCTTCTTATCGAGAGCTTTGACAAACGTCGAGTAATCGGTCTTCGTAATCTGCTGCGTGTGACCGATGTTAGGGAACAGAACGGTCGAGAGCACGAGGTAGACGACGAAGGCGATGAGCACGTAGAGGATCATATTCCGTCTACGCTTGTTGTCATCCATCTCCATCTGCTTGAACTCCATCTATTGGGGTTAATAATGATGTTTAAAATACCCAACCCGGGCGGCTATAAACCGATATTCATCACGAAAGGATAGATATGGCATCGCTGGAAGTCGGCAAGGTTCAAATCTATACGGGCGACGGCAAGGGCAAGACGACAGCCGCGTTGGGGCGCGAGAGGATGTCGAGGAACTGATTGCGATAAAGCCCGCCACCACGGAGCTCGTGCTCCCCGGCCGCGGCTTGCTACCCCTCGCCGACCTTGCCGACCTAGTAACCGAAATGCGCCCCGTCAAACACTACTTCGATGAAGGTCTCCTAGCCCGCCAAGGCATCGAATACTAATTGATTCGTTTTCCGCCAACACCTAAAGCTCATAAGGAAGTTGCGGTGGAATAGTACTTGTTTGACGGTCCGCAAGGACTTTTCAGGAACTATTTCACCGCAACTTATCAGGGGTATCCGACGGATGAGCTAGGCGGTGGCGCGGCCTAGCCAGTTGCCGCTGTGGTGGTAGATGGTGAACATGGTTGCGGTGATGAGCCAGGTTACGGGGTAGACCAGCAGTAGATGCTCAAGCGACGGATCGAAGGGCATGATTGCAAACACCCAGATCACCCTCAAGACAACGGTGCCAAAGATGGTGAGCATCATAGGCTGCAAGCTCACGCCGGCGCCGCGAATGGAGCCCGACGCGTTTTCGATAATCGAGAAGATCGCGTAAAACGGCGCGATGAAATGAAGAATCGTCGTGGTGTACGCCGAAATCGAAGCATCGTCGACAAACAGACGCGACAACGGACCCGAGAACACCAGCAGCACGGCAGACAGGCCACCAATGAGCATAAACGACAGCACGAGCGACGTATGGTAGCCCTTGCGCATGCGCTCGTAGTTGCGCGCGCCAAAGTTCTGCGCCGAGAACGTAGTGATCGATACGCCGAGCGCCTCGGTCACCATCCAGATAATGCCATCCAGGCGCCCAGATAGACCCCAAGCAGTCGTGACATCGGCGCCAAACGAATTAACCGACACCTGGATCAGCACGTTCGAGATCGAATAGGCAGCCGATTGAAAACCGAGTGGCAGACCACACGAGATCATACTCTTGCAAATACCGCGATCGATACCGAGCTTAGACAGCGAAAGACGCCATGCACCCGGAGCGCGCATCATGCGCAACACGATCATCGTTGCATTGGAGCAAATGGTCAGCGCCACTGCGATGCCGCAGCCCAGCGCCTCCATATGCAACACAGCGACAAAGATGATATCCAGCACCACGTTAACAAGGCAGCCAGAGGCAATGATCACGGCGGGCCCGCGCGTGTCGCCCACGGCACGCAGCAGTGCGGTTCCCATATTCAGCAGCAGCGCCGCAACCATCGCGGCAAAATAACAGCGAGCATAGGCCACACCCTCGGCCAATAGTTCATGCGGCGTGTTCATAAGCACCAGCATGGGCTCAACGAACACTATGCCAAGAATCGAGAAAGCGATACCGCCCACCAGCGCGAGCGTCATGGCTGTATGGACCGAACGACTCAGTCGCTCATCATCGTGCTGGCCAAAATACTGACCGGTAATGACCGCGCAGCCGGCGCCGACGCCAACGCAAAAGCCAATGCAGAGCTCGGTGAGCACCATCGTGGCTTGAATGCCACCCAGCGCGAGCTTGCCGCCAAACTGGCCAACGATATACGTACCGATAAGCGTGTAGGCCTGCTGAAAAAACGAACTAAAAAAGATGGGAACGCACAGCGACAGCAGCTGTTGCCAAATGACACCCTGCGTTACATCGATAGCCGTAGATTTCTTAGCCACACGCCCTCCCCGCCAGCATACGTCAAACAACATAACGGCAATTTAAAACCAAAGCCAATACTAGCTTAGCACCGACTGGCGGCGACCGAAACACCCCGAATTAGAGCGCGGTGCGGAAAACTGCCTAGTGATACAAACCCGGCTGGTAGTGATACTCATTGCTCACGTGCGGGCACAGCTGCCAAAAGGCGACGGCGCTCGCCGCGGCCACGTTAAGCGAATCGACCCCGTGCGCCATCGGAATGCGCACCGCGTGGTCACAGCCGGCAATGGTCTTGGCGCCCAAGCCGGCACCCTCGGTACCCATAAAGATTGCCAAGCGGTCAATCTCCTGCAGCACGGGATCGTCCAGCGATACGGAATCGTCCGTCAACGCCATAGCGGCACACGAAAAACCGGCATCGTGCAGTACCGCCAGGCCATCATGCGGCCACACACGAGCCTCGCTGCCAATGCGCGTCCACGGCACCTGAAACACGGTGCCCATGCTCACGCGGGCCGAGCGACGGTACAGCGGGTCGCAGCACGTCGGGCTGACCAAAATACCGTCAACGTTCAATGCGGCAGCCGAGCGGAAAATCGCGCCAACATTGGTGTGATCGACAATACCCTCAAGCACGCACACGCGCACCGGACGATCCCCCGCCGCCTCGACGACGCCGCCCAAGAACTCATCAACCGGAATCTGACGCGGGCGACGGAACGCCGCCAGCGCGCCGCGCGTCACGTTAAAGCCCGTCAACTGCTCCATGAGCTCCATGGAGGCCACGAACACGGGAACCGGACCCGCTCCCTCGCGCACGACAAGCTGGTCAAACAGCGGCATCATCTGGTCGAGCCAGCGCTCGCCCAAAAGAAAGCTCACCGGCTCATATCCGGCGCGCACGGCACGCTCGATGACCTTGGCGCTCTCCGCAATAAAAATGCCCTTCTGCGGCTCCAGCACGCAGCGAAGCTCACGCTCGGTCAGTCGCACGTAAGCATCGAGCCGCTCGTCCTCGAGCGAATCAATTCGCAGAACCTCAACGGCATCAGTCATAGCAGCCAGCCCGCACCCTTCTTTACAGCACATCTATACCAAACGAGGCGACGCTAAGCGCCGCCCCATGCATTCAATCAACCCGATGATACCGTTCACGCCAGACGATTTACGCCTCAACGCGATGATACGTCACGAACTCATAATCGACGCCCTCGTCACCCTCACCGGCGGCAATCGTCGCGACCCCGCTACGCTGCGCAATCTCCCACGCGGGATCGGCGTCCAAGTCGGGAAAGTACGTGTCCACGGGATGGACGCAGTGGTTATGAGTGACCTCGGCCTCCACGCAGTACGGCAAAAACTGCCGATACACCTCACCGCCACCGATCACCCAGGCAACAGGCTCATCGGCTACCGCGGCGAGCGCCTCGTCAACGCTATGCACCACGTCAACGCCCTCGGGCGCAAAGCTATCGTCGCGCGTAAGCACGATATTGCGACGGTTCTTGAGTGGACGCCCACCGGGAAAACTCAGCAGCGTCTTGCGCCCCATGATGACCGGGCAGCCCTTGGTGCAGGCCACAAAATGGCGCATGTCGGCGCGATTGGACACCACCATATCGCCCTCGCAGCCAATACCCCAGTCGTCACACACGGCGACGATGGCAGAAAGCTTACACGTCATGCGCGTCACCTACACCGCAATGGGGATGTTCTTGACCTGAGGGCCGTGCTCATAGCCCTCGACGATCAGGTCATCGGTCGTAAACGCATAGAAGTCATGCACATCGGGGTTGAGTGTTACCTTGGGTGCCGCAAACTGCGGACGCTCGATAAGCTCGCGAACGATATCGACATGACGATCATAGATATGGGCGTCGGCGATCACGTGCAGCAGCTCACCGGGAATCATATCGACCGACTGCGCGACCATCATCAGCAAAATGGCGTACTGGCACACGTTCCAGTTGTTCGCGGCCAAAATGTCCTGGCTGCGCTGGTTGAGAAGCATGTTGAGCGTCGGCTTGTCGTCCTGAGGACGCTGCGTCACGTTATAGGTCACGCTGTAGGCGCATGGATAAAGGTGCATCTCGGACAGATCGCTAAACACGTACGTATTGGTCATAATGCGGCGACTATACGGCGTGTGCTTAAGGTCGTACAGTACACGGTCAATCTGGTCGAAGTCGCCCTCGGCGTAATGGCTCTTCTGACCAATCTGATAGCCGTAGGCTTTACCGATGGAACCGGTCTCATCGGCCCACTCATCCCAGATATGGCTGTTGAGGTCATGCACGTTATTGGACTTCTTTTGATAGATCCACAGAATCTCGTCCATGGCAGACTTAAGCGCCGTACGACGCAGGGTGAGCGCGGGGAACTCCTCGCGCAGATCATAGCGCGCCGTGACACCAAAGTTTTTAATGGTATAGGCAGGGGTGCCGTCCTCCCACACCGGGCGGACCTTTTGGCCCTCGGTGGTGGTGCCATGGTCCAAGATATCGCGGCACATGGTTACAAACTGTTGATCAGCTTTGCTCATTGACCCTCCTGTCAGTCGCCTACAAGCGAGATTCATTGTAGCCCAGGCGCACGCGGCCCCACAGCCCAAACATAAGCCCTCATTTTCTGACATATGCCAGAAATTCCTTGCGCAAATCCGCACGTTCGCTATTCTATTGTTGACATATGTCAGATTTGGAGTGTGCATGGCAGGAAGACGCGAAAAACTGCGCCGCGTCGGGATCATCCCCGAATACCGCGGCTTTACCCCCGATGGCCTGGCCAGCGGTGATGCCATCGACATGACCGTCGACGAGCTTGAGGTGCTGCGCCTGTGCGATCTGGAGGGCCTCAATCAGGAGGCCGTCGCCCTGCACATGGGCATCGCCCGCGCCACGGTGGCGGCAATCAGCAGTCGCGCGCATCGCAAGGTGGCAAACGCGCTGGTCAACGGACGAGCGCTCGTCATCGAGGGCGGCAATATCGCGTACTCCCCCATCGCCACGACGACGGCCGCATGGCCAGCAAAGGAGGTCGGCGCCATGAGGGTGGCAACGACGTACGACAACGGCAACATCTTTATGCACTTTGGCCGCAGCGAGCAGTTCAAGATCTACGACATCCAGGATGGCAAGGTGCTCAACGAGCAGGTCGTAGGCACCGGCGGCACCGGCCACGGCGCCTTAGCGGGCCTGCTTGCCAACGGTGGCGTTGACACGCTCATTTGCGGCGGTATCGGCGGCGGCGCTATCAACGCGCTTGCCCAAGCCGGCATCACGGTCTATGCGGGCGCCCAGGGCAGCTGCGATACCTGCGTCGAGGCCCTCATTGCCGGCACGCTCGCACAGAACGGCGAGGCCACCTGCGACTGCCATGGACATGATCACGAGCACATCCACGAGCATGGCGAGTCCTGCGGCTGCCACGGTCACCACGACCATGACGGGCACGAAGGCTGCGGCTGCCACTAGCGGCAAGCACCTCGTCGAGAACGCGCTTCCACGCGTGCGACAACCAGCGAACAAACGGCGAAGGCCGCCTGGAATACCATCCAGGCGGCCTTCGCCATACACGACTCAACTAGTCGTTACTTCTTGTTGCGCATCTGCGCTTCCATCTGGCGCAGCAGGTCCATATCGGACTTGGGGCCGCCCGTTCCCAGGCCGCCCATGCCGCCCAGGCCCATGGCATCCAGACCGGGAATATTGGGCATGCGCATCTTTTTGCCCTTCTTACCCTTCTTCCCCTTCTTGCCGCCAGCCTGCGCCTGATTGGCCATCGTGCGCATGCGGCCCATCATCTTATTCATCTCGCCCCACTGCTTCATAAGGCTATTGACCTCGGTGGGGGTCACGCCGGCACCCTTGGCAATGCGGGCACGACGCTGGCCGTTAATGATGGAAGGACGCAGGCGCTCCTCCTTGGTCATCGACATGATGATGGCTTCGTTCTTGTCAAAGATGCCCTCGTCCAGGTTGCCGCCCATCTGGTTGAGCGCGCGCTGACCACCGGGAAGCATGCCCAGAATGCCCTTCATGCCGCCCATCTTCTTGACGGCCTTCATCTGGTCGAGCATGTCGTTCATGGTAAAACCCTCGCGCAGCATACGCTCGGCAGCCTCGAGCTGCTCGGCGTCGGCCGCCTCCTGGGCCTTCTCGATAATGCCGACGACATCGCCCATGCCTAAAATGCGCTTGGCCATGCGGTCGGGGTAGAACGGCTCAAGCGAATCGGGCTTCTCGCCCATGCTCACGAACTTGATGGGCTTGCCGGTCACCTGGCGCACGGAAAGCGCGCCGCCGCCACGAGCGTCGCCGTCGAGCTTGGAGATGATCACGCCGTCAAAGTCGGTGCGCTCGGCAAAGGTCGAGACGACGTTGACGATATCCTGGCCGGTCATGGCATCGACGACCATCAGCACCTGATCGGGCTTAACGGCCTTCTTGATGTCCACGGCCTCCTGCATCATCTGCTCGTCGATCTGCAGACGACCGGCGGTATCGACGATGACCACGTCGCGCAGGTGGTCGACGGCCTCCTGGATAGCGCCCTTGGCGATATCGACCGGGTGCTCGCCGTCACCGCGGAAGACCGGCACGCCGATCTCGCCGCCGAGCGTGGCCAGCTGGTCGGCAGCAGCGGGACGGTAGACGTCGCACGCGGCGAGCAACGGCGAGCGACCCTGCTTCTTGAGCAGGTAGGCCAGCTTTACGGCAGCCGTGGTCTTACCGGAGCCCTGCAGACCCACAAGCATGATGACATTGGGAATACGGTTGCTAAAGACGAGCTTGCTCTCGGTGGAGCCGAGCATCTCGGTAAGCTCGTCGAGCACGATCTTGACGACGTTTTGCGCCGGAGAGAGCGACTCCATGACCTCTGCGGTCATGCAGCGCTCCTTAGTCTCGGCGACAAACTCCTTGACGACCTTAAAGTTGACGTCGGCCTCGAGCAGCGCCATGCGAATATCGCGCATGGCCGAAGTAATATCGGCCTCGGTCAGCTTGCCCTTGCCGCGCAGGCGGTCAAATGTGTCGTTGAGGCGATCGCTCAGGGAATCAAACACTAGTCACTCCTTAATTGGACTCGCCCACCAGGGCGCGGCAGAAATCTTTGGCATTGAACTCCTGCAGGTCATCGACCTGCTCGCCCACGCCGATGCGCAGGATCGGGAGCTTGAGCTTCTCGGCCACGGCCATGGCGATGCCGCCCTTAGCCGTGCCGTCGAGCTTAGTCATGATAATACCGTCCAGGCCCAGCGCCTCGTTAAACTCGAGCGCCTGGTTCAGACCGTTTTGGCCCGTCGCGGCGTCGATCACAAGCACGACCGAAACCGGCATGGGACCGGCGGCCATATTGGCGGCGCGCTTACGGGTCACATTGACCACCTTGGCAAGCTCGCGCATGAGCTCAGGGCTCGTGTGTAGACGGCCGGCGGTATCGATAAGCACCAGGTCGCTGCCGCGCTTGTCGGCCTCGTCGAGCACGTCGTAGCAAACACTTGCCGGGTCGGAGCCGCGGTCGCGCTTGATGACGGGGACGCCAGCGCGCTGGCCCCACACATCGAGCTGCTCGATAGCGGCAGCGCGGAAGGTATCGGCCGAACCGATCACGACGTTCTTGCCGCGGGCGGCCATGGCGCTCGCGATCTTACCGACCGTCGTGGTCTTGCCGGCACCGTTGATGCCGACAAACAGCACGCAGCTCGGCGTATCGGAGAACGGGTCATGCTCGACGGGCACAAAGTGGCCCTCGAGCTGTTCGGCCAGGGCGCGGCGAAGCTGCGGGGCGGTCTTGAGGTTCTTCTTGGCCGCGGCATCGCGCAGGTCATCGGAGACCTGAATGGCGACCTCGGCGCCCATGTCACCCATGACGAGGGTGTCCTCCAGGTCCTCCCAAAAATCCTCGTCGACCTCGCCGCCAAAGTAGAAGACCTCGTTGAGGGCCTCGCGGCTGCGCTCAAGTCCGCGCGAGAGAGCATCGAAGAATCCCATTATGCATTCACGACCTTTCCGGTTTCGCGATCGAGTTTTTGCGAGACGACGCGACTGACGCCGTCGGCTTGCATCGAGACGCCATAGAGGACGTCAGCGTCCTCCATAGTACGGCGCTGATGCGAGATTACCAAGAGCTGCGTATCGGAGCGCAGCACATCGAGGGCGCCGATGAGCTTGGACAGGTTGGCGTCGTCGAGCGCCGCCTCGACCTCGTCCAGCACATAGAACGGCACCGTGCGTGTACGGTACACGGCAAAGAGCAGGGCGAGCGCCGTCAGACTCTTCTCGCCGCCCGACATGAGCATCATCTTGGTAATGCGCTTGCCGCGCGGCTGCGCCACGACCTCGATACCCGTCTCGGCAGGATGCTCGGGATCGGTCATCTCCAGATGAGCCTGGCCGCCCGGGAAGAGCATAGCGAAGATCTCGCGGAAGTTCGCATCGACCTTCTCAAACGTCACCAGGAAGGCCTTCCGCATCTTGCGATCAATGGCCACGGTGATCTTGGTGAGCGCCTTGCGCGCGCTCTCCAGATCAGCCAGCTGCCCCTCGATGTAATCGGCGCGGCGCTTGAGCTGCTCGTACTCCTCCATGGCAACCTGGTTAACGGGACCAAGGTTGTTGATCTGGCGCACAAGCTGGTTGAGTTCGCGCTCGGCGGCATCGCGGTCCGTGGGCGCCGGAAGCATGAGCGCTTCCTCGAGTACCGTGGTGCCATCGGCGGTAATGGCCTTAATGGCGGCCTCTACCTGCACCTCGAGCTTGCCACGCGCGACCTTGAACTCGTTTTGCGTGGCGGAGGCGGTATCGACCCGCTCCTTAGCGCGGGCAACCTCTGCCTTGGCATCCTCGATGGTCTTCTTGAGCGAAGCGGAGTCCGCCTCCTCCAGAGAGGCCTGGTCACGCAGGCGCGCTGCCCAATCCGACGCGCGTTCCAACAGAGCAGAATAGCGTTCGTGCATGGGGTCGACGCGCAGGCGCAGCAGCTCGAGCGAACGCGAAGCCTGGCGTGTTCCGCGGATACGACGGTCGATGCCCTCAAGACGATGCTCAAGGTCGGGCACGCGGCCCTTCAGCGAACACAGGCGCTCGCTCGTCTGGGCCAGGCGCACCTTGGCATCGGCGAGCTTACCGGCGGCCTCGGAATCGTCACGGCGAACGCGATCGAGCTCATCGTTGGCCTCGGCAATCTGGAGACCCAGGTCGCTTGCCTGTGCACGCGCCTCGTC
Organism: Collinsella aerofaciens; assembly: GCF_015552075.1. Taxonomy (GTDB): domain Bacteria; phylum Actinomycetota; class Coriobacteriia; order Coriobacteriales; family Coriobacteriaceae; genus Collinsella; species Collinsella aerofaciens_Y. The sequence continues at coordinate 11,479 of NZ_JADNDZ010000085.1, read as the reverse complement.
ACGCGAACGGGTGAGCTCGTCAACGCGCGGACGGGCGGCACGAACGGCCTCGGCAGCCTGCTCGCGGCGCTTGGAGATGCGCACGCGCTCGACCTCGGCATTGTTGGCGCTTTGCTCCAGGCGGCCGATCTCGGAGAGCAGCGAGCGGCGCTCGCCCTCAAGACGGGCGATCTCACCGGCGGCATCGCCCTCGGCGGCACGGGCCTCCTCGACGGCAGCGTTGGCCTCAACGACTTGGTCCGAAGCATGCTCAAAGATGGCAGCCAGATCGGGTTCCAGGCCCTCGAGCTCACGGATGCGGCGCTTGCGCTCCAAGGCACCCGAAGCCTCGCCGGCATCAAGCCCCACGCGCACCAGGCCGCCGCAGGCGACACGGGCGCCATCGGGGGTCACGTAAGTCACGCCTTCAACGACCGGCGCCGACAGCGCGGCAGCAAGATCGTCAACGACGTAATAGCCGCCGAGCAGCGCCTCGACGACGGGTCCGTAGCCTGCGCGCACGGACAGACGATCAACCAGGCGGGTACCGGCAGCGCCCTCAGCGGCGGTAGAGCCGCTCACGCCGCGCGCCACCAGCAGTGCTTCGCCCGAGGCCTTCTTTTGGTCCAGAGCCGCACGACCGGCACGCTCAAGCGTGGCGGCGTCATCAAACAGCAGCGCATCGATATCGCCGGCGAGCAATTGCTCAACCAGGCCCTCAAGCTCGCGCGGGGCCTCCAGCACGTCGCCCAGACGACCCAAGACATCGTCGCCCAGCGCACCCACCAGACGGCTCACGAGCGGCGAGCTGTCGGCCATGCGGGCATCAAGCTTCTTTTGGCTGGCAAGCTCCGAGCGCACCTCGGACAGCTTGTTGCGCGCCTCACTCTCGCGGGCACGCAGGTCCTTCAGGGCCGCGCGTGCCGCCTCGGCGGCCTCACGCGCATCGACCTGAGCCTGGCGCGCTTCCTCAAGAGCGCCCTCAAGCTCCTCGGCGCGGTCGCGACGGCTCTCGAGCGAGGTCGTGACCTCCTCGAGCTGCTCGTCAATCTGCTCCAGGCGCGAGGCATACATGTTATCCTCGACCTCGGCATTGCTCAGCGAGTCCTTCACCTTGGCGAGCTCGAGCGCGGCGTTATCGGCTACACGCTGCACATCGCGCTGCTCGCGCGTGAGCTGCGAAATCTGATTATCGAGCGCCACGCGGCGCTCGTGGAGCTCGGCGGCGGCAGGACCGGCGGCGTCAACGTCCTCCTGGGCCTGCATATGCGCGCCGGTCACTTCCTCAAGCTGCGCACGTGCGTCCTCGAGCTCCTCGACCACGCGACGACGCTGATGCTCGGAGCTCGAAATCTGTCCGCGCATGTCAGACAGGCGCGACACCATGTTGTGGCCCTTTTCCTCGAGCAGGCGCATGTCGGAGTTAATGCGGCCGACCACATCTTGCATATGACGGCGCTGCTCGCCTAGGTCGCCCACAAACAGGCCCTTTTCCTCGAGCATAACCTGGAGCTTCTCGAGCTCGCGCTCCTTTTCGCCCAAGCGGTACTGCGCAAGCTCAAGCTCGGCCGCGCCCTCTTTGGAGCGGCTCTCCAGGTCGTTCCACTGCGACTGCAGCGAACGCAGCTCGTCAACGGCCAGCATCTGCGTAAGCTCATTCGCGCGCGAGGACAGCTCTTTGTACTTGCGCGCGCGATCGACCTGACGCTCCAGCGGTCGCAGCTGACGGGCGATTTCCTTATTGATGTCGCGGGCACGCGTCAGGTGCTCGTCCATCGACTTAATCTTTTTGAGCGCACGCTCTTTGCGGCGCTTGTGCTTGGAGATGCCGGCGGCCTCCTCGATGAGGGCGCGGCGCTCCTCGGGGCGGCTCTGCAAAATGGCGTCGAGCTTGCCCTGGCTAATAATGGAATGCGTATCCTTACCCAGGCCCGAATCGTGCAGGATGTCCTGAATGTCCATCAGGCGGCACGGACTCGAGTTGATGAGGTACTCGCTTTCGCCCGAGCGATACATGCGACGAGTGATAGCGACCTCGTCAAAATCGACGGGCAACATATGGTCCGAGTTATCGAGCACCAGTGTGACCTCGGCGACACCCACCGGCTTGCGCGCTGACGAGCCCGAGAAGATGACATCCTCCATGGCCTGGCCGCGCAACTGCTTGGCGCTCTGCTCGCCCAGGACCCACAGGATGGAGTCGGAGATGTTCGATTTTCCCGAGCCGTTGGGACCGACGATGACGGTCAGGCCCGGCTCAAACGTCATATGGGCGCGGTCGGCAAACGACTTGAACCCTTTGAGCGTGAGGGACTTGAGATACACGGTTCCTCGCTTACACGTGCTTCTTATTCAGAATCACGCCGTTGGTGGTGTAACCCATGCGGTCGAGCGCTTCGAGCGCGGCGGCTCCCTCGGCTTCCTTCTTTGAGGAGCCGGAGCCGCGACCCTGACGAATACCATCGATCAACACCACGGCGGTAAAGGTGGGCGCATGCGCCGGGCCCTCGGAGCCAACGAGCTTATACGCCGGGGGCTCGTGACCGTCGGCTTGCACGCACTCCTGCAAAAACGACTTGGGGTTCGCGGGATGCTCGGCGCGCTCGGAAGCCAAATGCGGCTTAAGCGTACGATGGATAAACTCCGCCGCAACGTCCCAGCCGGCATCCAGGTACAGTGCGCCCACGAGCGACTCATAAACGTTCTCGAGCGCCGAATGCAGGCCGCGCGCACCGGTACCGGTCTCGGAGGCACCAAAGATGATGATGTCGTCGATGCCCAGCTCGTGAGAAACCTCGGACAGCGTAGCGCCCGAGACAAGCGACACCTTCAGGCGCGTGAGCTTGCCCTCGTCAAACTCCGGATAGGACTCAAACAGGGAGCGTGCGACCACAGCACCCAAAATGGAATCGCCCAAGAACTCAAGGCGCTCATAGCTGGCAGAAACCGGCTGGCCCTCGACTGCCGAGGGATGCGTAAGGGCCGCGCGCAGCAGCACCTTGTCATTGAACTCATGGCCCAGAATCTCCTGGGCGCGCGTAAGTCGTTCGGATAAAGCCAAGACTTAGGCCTCCTTGGCAGCTTCGATAGCGTCGACGGCGTCGGCGACAGAGTTGAGCGAGAGCAGAGTCTCGTCATCGATCTCGAGGTTGAACTCGTCCTCGATAGCCGTAACCAGCTGCAGGCGCTCGAGCGAGTTGGCATCGAGGTCGTCAAAGGTGGTCTCATCGCTAATTTCGGCAACATCGACGCCCAGAACGTCAGCAGCGACCTCGGCGATCTTGTCGAAGATTTCGGAGCGGTCCATAGCGCTTCCTCTCATAGTGCATGAATACCAAAAGAATGGTACCGCCCGGGCGGTACCAAGACACGGTTCTGATTCTACCCCACGACGTGCGCCGCGAAGCACATAACAGCGCCCTAACTCGCTCTTATAAAACGATACCGTCCATAGAGTTGGCGACATTCTCGACCAGCCCGGCGCGCACGGCTTCGGCCGCCGCGAGCGTTCCGTTTTTGACAGCCTCGACTGAGGTGGCGCCATGGCCGATCAGGACCACGCCGCGCAGGCCCAGAAGAATCGCGCCGCCCTTGGCGTCGCCAGAGAGCTTGGCCTTAATCTCGCGCATCTGCTTTTTGATGAGCAGCGCGGCAATCTTGGTGCCGAGCGAAGACATAAAGACACCCTTGAGCTCCTGCAGCAAAAACTTGGCAGCGCCCTCGGTGGCCTTGAGCGCAATATTGCCCGACATGCCATCGGCAACGATGACATCGAAGTTACCCGAGGTGATGTCCGTTCCCTCGCAGTTACCAACAAAGCCGGGAACGGCGGCTTTCATGGCCGGGAAGCAGGCCTTGGTAAAGTTGGAGCCCTTCTCGTCCTCGGTGCCGTTGGCAAGCAGGCCCACGCGGGGATGCTCGATACCCAGGACGACGCGGGCATAGGCGCTACCCATCTGAGCAAAACGCACCATATCGTCAACCTCGACATCAGGGTTGGCACCCATGTCGCACAACACCGTCAGACCGCCGGCGCGATTGGGCAGCGCATTGGTCAGACAGGGGCGCACCGGCTGCTTCTTGCCTTCGGCCTGATACCTAAACGGCGTCACGTAGGCTGTGGCAGCGGCCGTCATGGCGCCGGTGGAGCCGGCAGAGAAGAACGCATCCGCGTTGCCCTTCTTAATGGCGCGGCAAGAAAGCACGATCGACGACTTACGCTTGGTCATCACGGCGCGAATGGGATCGTCATCCATGGCGATAACGTCGGGCGCCTCAAGGGCCTCAACACGTGCGTGGGAAGCTGCAAAGGGATTGACGATTTCGGCGGGGCCAGCTGCCAAGACCTCGATATCGGGATCGGCGGCAAGCGCAGCCTCGATACCATCGAGAACGACCTGAGGTTTCTCGTCTCCGCCCACAACGTCTACACAAACGCGAACGTTACTCATATTCATGCTCCTTATACAAAAATGGCCGACTCATTGAGCCGGCCATTGTGGTTCCATTTGGAACGGCATCGCATCCAGAGTATACCGTTACTCGGTAACGATAACCTCGCGGTCCTTGTAGAAACCGCAGCTGGGGCACACGTGGTGCGGAAGCTTAACAGCGCCGCAACGGGGGCACGTGGACTGAGCCGCAGCCGAGATCTTCATGTTGGCGGAACGACGGGTGTGAGTGCGGATACGACCCTGCTTTTGTTTAGGTACGGGCATAGTGACCTTCCTTATGAACTATCCAGTGTGGCGATTACGCGCAAGTAGCGATACTACCACAGTTTTACTCATCAAGCTTGAGATTCTTCAATGCTGCAAATGGATTTTCCGTGGCAGCGGCCCATTCTGCCTCTGCCTGGGCGGCGCAATCGCATTGCTCGACGTTGAGATTGCAACCGCAAGTGGGGCACAGACCGCGACAATCGGGCTTGCAGAGCACCACAAACGGCGTGTCCATAACGACCGCGTCATTGATGGGCTCACCCAGATCGACGATACGATCCTCACCCAGAAGCTCGTAGCCGTCCTCGTAGGCCTCGGGATCCTCGGGCTCTTCAAAGAGGTAGAACTCCTCGATCTCTCCGGCGATATCAAACGAGGCGGGCTCCAGGCAACGGTCGCACTCACCGGTGGCGTGCGCGCGGACCATGCCCGTGAGCAAGACACCGGTACCGGCATTGGTAAAGACAACGTCGTAGTCGATGCCGTCCTGAAGCTGGTACTCCTTCTCGCCCACCGTGTAGGTGGCGACATCGACCTTACCGGTCAGCGGATACGAATCTCCAGGAAACTCGAGCTGCTCGGAAAGATCGACGGTAACGCTCGGGAACTCAGCCATTACCACTGACCATTCTGCTGGGCGGCACCCTCGTTAAGCTGCTGGCGACAACGGGTGACGGTGCCGGTCAGGCTCTTGAGGTTCTCCTCGAGGTGCGTAAAGACCTGCTCGGCGTAATCCTCGGCGGCATAGCGAGCCTCGCGCTCATACTGCTGGGCACGGTCGCGGATGTCGTCGGCCTGCTGCTGCGCTAAGCGGACGATCTCCTGCTCACCAGCAATGGTGAGGGCCTGCTGTTGAGCATCGGCGATGATGGAATCGGCCTGAGCGGCGGCGGAAGCCATAAGCTCCTCGCGCTCCTTGAGGATACGGCGGGACTTCTGCCATTCCTCGGGATAGCTCATGCGGATCTCGTCGAGGATGTTAAAGAAGACGTCGGCGTCGATAACCTTCATCTGGGCGTTCTTGCCGAACGGCGTCTTAGCCTCTTCGATGAGCCCCTCGAGCTCGTCGACAAGACTCACGATCCTGTCGCCAGGAAAATTCTCGCCCGGCATCCGGTCTCCTTTCATAGGTAACATATCATCGTGTTAGTTTACCACATGCCACCAGGCATTAAAAAACGTCACGAAAAGCGATGTTTGAGCGCCTTGACCACATTGGACGGAACAAAATTAGAGACGTCGCTACCGAGCGAGGCAATCTGGCGAACCACCGAGCTCGAAATATAGCCGTACTGCGGCGCACTCATGACAAAGATGGACTCCAGCTCGTTATCCAGGCGGTAGTTGAGGTCGGCCTGCTGCAGCTCATACTCAAAGTCGGTCATGGCACGCAGGCCCTTGACCACGGCTCCTGCTCCCTGTTCGCGGGCAAAATCGACCAAGAGGCCGGTGAAGGGCAGCACCTCGACGCCGTCAATATCACCGAGCGCCTCACGGGCCAGCGCCACGCGCTCGTCGAGCCTAAACGTGGTGCCGACGCCGTTTTTGCCCTGCGACTCGGCAACGGCCACGATCACGCTGGGAAAAATGCGGCGGGCGCGACGAATGACGTCGATATGGCCAAACGTGATGGGATCGAAGGTGCCCGGGACGATTACGCGGTTAATGGTGTCACTCATGGGCATCCTCCGTGGGTGCGTCGCTATCGTTGCCATCATCCTCGCCGTTGCCAACCCAACGAAGCAGGTCGACCGAGGTTATGCCATAGCGCTTCTCCCGCATGGTCTCAAAGCCGGCCGGGTGAGCGCCCGTATCGGCCGCGGCGTGCTCAAAGAGCGCGTAGGCACCCTGCGCCAGCAAGCCTTGCTGAGCTAGGTTCTGTAGCAGCTCCTCGACCGGCTCAGCACCAAAAGCATAGGGCGGGTCGAGCAGAACCAGGTCAAAGGGACCGCCCGGCACGCGGCCGCGCGAAGCGCTTGCCAGCACGTCGCCCGTCACCACGCGCCAGCGTGCACGGTCGCGGCAGAGCGACTCGATATTCTTGGTAATCAGACGAGCAGCGTTGCGATCGATCTCGAACGTGGTGAGCGAGCGGGCACCACGCGAGAGCATCTCGATGCCCAAGGCGCCGGAGCCGCCAAAGGCATCCAGCACGCGGACCTCGTCCAGATCGAAGTCGAATGCCGACATGACCATAGATGCGCACGCCTCGCGCACGCGATCGGTCGTGGGGCGGGTGACATCGCGACCACGGGGCTCCTCGATCTTACGACCGCGCCATTCGCCGCCGATGATTCTCATCCTCCGCTGACCTCCTTAAAGATGTGTCGATACCGCATGGCGACCGCATCGCGCAGAGGACGCGTCGCCACGGAGTCAAGGTTGCAAGCATACCGCAAGAGCTCGACCGCGTCCAAATGGGCCCATTCGATCAATTCCTCGTCGGCATCGAGGTCAACAAAGCGCAAGGTCACGCCGCCATGCTGGCGGTAACCCAGGATTTCACCCTCGTGGCGCAGACGCAGGTCCATCTGGGCGAGCGTAAAGCCGTCCGAGGTCTTCTCGAGCGACTGGAGGCGGTCTTGTGCCGCCGACGCGCCACCGTTGCCCTTGGAGTGCGTCATGACCAGGCACGTTCCCGACACGCTGCCGCGGCCTACGCGCCCGCGAAGCTGGTGCAAGGCCGCCAAACCAAAGCGCTCGCCATTCTCGATGACCATGACGGTGGCGTTGGGCACATCAACGCCCACCTCGACCACCGTGGTCGAGACGAGCACATCGATCTCGCCACGCTTAAAGGCATCGATGACTCGGTCCTTCTCCCCCGCCGGCATGCGGCCATGAAGACGTTCGATAGTAAGCCCCGGTAATGCCAGACGAAGGCGATCGAGCTCGGTCGCCGTGTCATGCAACGGCACGGGCACGGTCACGCGGCCTTCGTCGTCGCGAGCGATACCGGGTACGTCTTCGAGCTCATCGGCCGAATCGCTTGGCTCCACGAGCGGACAGATCACGTAGGCTTGCTGCCCCTTTTCGTGCGCCTCGCGAATGGCGCCATAGGCCAGGTCGCGACTCGACTCGGTGAGGACGCGCGTCGTCACGCCGGCACCCGGAACGGGACGATGGCGGATGATACTCGTGTCCAGGTCGCCGTAGACCGAGAGCGCCAGCGTGCGCGGGATCGGCGTGGCAGTCATGACCAGCAAGTCGGCACCCGGGCCTTTTGCGCGCAGGGCGTTACGCTGACCCACGCCAAAGCGGTGCTGCTCATCGATCACCACAAGCGACAAATGCCTGAACGTGACGTTCTCCGAAAGTACCGCATGGGTACCAAAGAGCACGTCGAGCTCGCCAGACTGGAGCCGAGCATGAATCTGTTCACGCTCGGCCGCCGGCGTGGCGCCCGTCAGGAGCGCCCAGGTCATGCCAGCCTGCGAGAGCAAGGGGCCGGTCTTATCGGCATATTGACGCGCCAGCACGCCCGTGGGCGCCATGACGCACGCCTGGGTGCCGCTATCGGCCGCAACCGCCAACGCGCAGGCGGCAACGGCGGTCTTACCGGTACCGACGTCACCCAGCAGCAGACGGTTCATCACACGACCGCCATCGCACATGTCATGCAGGATGTCTTGAAATGCAGCCTCCTGCTCATCGCTCAGCGAAAACGGCAGGGCCTGTTTGAGCGCAGCCAAATGCTCGCCCGCGTCATGCGCATAAGGCACTACGTCGACCATACCGCCATCGTTGCGCAGACGCAACGCGAGCTGCAGGCAGAGGCACTCCTCGTAGGCAAGCCGTGCGCGCGCGATATCGCGCTCGGCCATACTCGATGGAAAATGGATCGAACGCAACGCGCGGGCATTGCTCATGAGCTTCCGCTTTGCGCGCAACGGCGCGGGAATCGGATCGAACGGATTGCCGACGACCTCGAGCGCGCCGCTTACGATGCGGCGCATCCACGCCTGGCTCACGCCATCGCTCACGTAATGGACCGGCAGAATGGTGCCTGCGGCGCGCCCGTCCTCGAGCTTTTCAAAGTGGGGCGAGGCCATCTGCTTAAAACCGTAGGCAAACTCGACCTTGCCCATCACGGCCAGGCGGTCGCCCTGCTTAAGCTGCTGGGCAATCCAGGGCTGACGGAAAAAGGCGACCTGCAGCACGCCCGTCTCGTCAACGAGTGAGACCTCAGTCACCTGCATGCGCGGACGCGGCTGCTTTTGGACGATACGGTCGACCGTGGCGATGATGGTGCACACGGTACCGATGGGCGCCATCTCGATAGACCAAGAACGGGTAAAGTCGAGGTATCGATGAGGGATATGGAGAAGGAGGTCCCCCACCGTCCGAATTCCCAGACGGCGAAGGGCCTCCTCACGTTTACCCGAAACATATTTGAGTCGCGCGATATCCTCGTCGAGCGCATTGCTCTGGGCAAAGCGCTCCGAGACGCGCGGCACGGAGCACAGCTCGGACATGGGCAGTTGCCTACTCGATCGAGAAGATCACGGGATAGAGCGGCTGCTCGCCACGATGGGCGTCGATCTCCAGATCGGGCTGAGCCTCCTCGATAGCGTCGACGATCTCCTGGAAGGCCTCATCGGACAGCTCCTCGCCGGCCAGAATCGTCAGCGCATCGCCCTCCTCTTCCTCCTGCATGCGGTTGATGCAATCGAGCGTGACCTGCTTCACGTCAGAGCCGACCACATCGATGGAGCCGGCAATGATGCCCATGACGTCACCGGAGTGAATCGGCGAGCCGTCGGAGGCGCTGGAGTCGCGCACGGCGCGGGTGACCTCGCCATCGCGGACCTCGCTGATGGCGTCGACCATGGCGGCGACGGCGTCCTCGAGCTCGGAATCGGGCAGGACCGCGAACAGCGCCGAGAAGGCCTGAGGAACGGTCTTGGTGGGAACGACGGCAACCTTCTTGTCGGTGCAGGCAGAAGCTGCGGCCTCGGCAGCCATGCGGATGTTACCGTTATTGGGCAGGATGATGACTGAGGTCGCGTTGACCTGGTCCACCGCGCCCAGCAGGTCGGCGGTCGAGGGGTTCATGGTCTGGCCACCGGAGACGACCACGTCGACGCCAAGGGACTTGAGGATGTCGGCCTCGCCGGAACCGGCGGCAACGGCGACAAAGCCCAGCGCCTTGGCGGGCTCGGCGGCCTTTTCCTGGTCCTCGTGAATCTTCGCGGTACGGTCGTGGGCCTCCATCTCCATGTTGTGGATAAAGACCTCGTAGATCTGACCAAGCTGCAGCATGTGCTCGAGCACCAGGTTGGGGGTGTTGGAGTGCACATGGATCTTGTAGTCAGGATAGGCACCCACGAGTAGCTCACAGTCGCCCATGGAACCCAGGAACTTAAGGCACTCGTCCTCGTCAAACGGGGCGTCGGCCTTAAACAGGAACTCGTTGCAGTAGCGGAACTCCGAGCCCTCCCAATCGTCGTTGGCCTCGATCTCAACGCGACCAAGGGCCGCGTCGCGGGCAGAGCCAGCAGAATCAAACGTGGCGGAGAAATCCTCGACAACGGTGCTGCGGCCAAGCGCGGCGGCAACAAAGTTCTCAAGGAAAATAGCAAAGCCGAAGGCGCCGGAGTCAACCACGCCGTTCTCCTTCAGAACGGGCAGCAGGTCGGGCGTGCGAGCGACGGACTGATATGCCTCGACGACGATGGCGTCAAGCGCATCCTCGGCAGAGAACTTCTTCTTCTCGCACTCGTCTGCCTTGGTCGAGACATCGCGCAGGACCGTGAGGATCGTGCCCTCGATGGGCTTGCGGACAGCCTGGAAGGCAACCTTGACGGCGCGACGGAAGGCGAAGGCGATGTTGGCAGCCGTAATAGGCTCATCGGCAGAGACGAGGCCCTCGGCCACACCGCGCAGAATCTGCGACGTGATGACGCCGGAGTTGCCGCGGGCACCCATCAGGGAGCCGTGGGTGATGGCGCCGGCGATGGCTTCCATGTCGGCGTCGGCAGGAAGAGCAGAAAGCTCCTTGGTCACCGAGGCGAGCGTGAGCGACATGTTGGTGCCGGTATCGCCATCGGGTACGGGGAAGACGTTGAGCTTGTTGATCTCCTCGGCCTTGTCGGAAACGGCAGCCGCAGCGATCGGAAAACAGGTGCGAATGGTCTTTGCAATCATGGGTATTTGAATCTCCGTTTTCGGATGCTAGTTCAGACGGCTCTTGAGCGCGTCGATATGGATGCCGATCTTAAGGCTGGCGGGATCGATCTGGGCGATCTCCTGCAGAGTGAAGGCAACGGAGCTCGAAAGATTGTGGCAGACGGACTTCATGTTGACGCCGTTCTCGAGCACGACGTGAAGATCGACCGTAAGGCCGTTCTCGTCGGCGGAGACAAGCACGCCCTTGCGGAGGCGCTGACCGGCAAGCAGGCGCACGCTCTCGGCGCCCTGGAGCTGCTCAGCCATACCGACGACGCCATAGCACGTCATCGCGGCATAACCGGCAATATCGGCAATAACGTCGTTCGAGACGCTCAGACTGCCGTTAATGGTCTCAGACACAAGAATCTCCTTATCTGGTGCTCGCGGCACCATCTCGTGGGAGCAATCATTGCAATATTCTACAACGACCGCGCCATGTTGAGGTGGCGGGCCTCGGGATTACATCCTCGACACGAAATGTTGATACGGTAACGTTCGCGAACGGCGATCGCGGCATGAAAAAACCCGCCACATAAGCGACGGGTTTTACAACCTGGCTCCCCGGGTAGGACTCGAACCTACAACAGCGCGGTTAACAGCCGCGTGCT
>NZ_JADNDZ010000084.1 GCF_015552075.1 Collinsella aerofaciens | reverse complement strand
CGTGAGCGGGTACAGGCGGGTGCCGGACCCGCCGGCGAGGATGATGCCTTTCATATCCTAATCCAATCTAATTGAATGACATTTACTAATGCTTAAGCCTGCTCAAACGCGAGGCGACGTTTTTCAATTCAGAATGATTAAGTAAAAGATAGCCAATATAAACTATCGAATACAGGAGTGCCGCCACTCCACCGGGCATGAGCTCGGTAAATAAGACGAAGGCAACTGTAAGCAAAATCTCCTGGAACGGCCTGGACGAACCCGCAGCACTTAACCTTTCATTTAAATATAGTTCGGACCACAGCGACCTTCCGATAATGCAGATTACAGCGCCACACAGGACAGCATCGAGTGAATCGAGAGCGAGAACACCGAATACCGAAAAGACGGTGCTGCAAATAACGGCAACGATATTCAACTTCAGGAGCAGCTGTTCTTTACGAAGAACCTTGAAATAGGTAGTACAACAAAGGCTCATCTTTGTATTAAAGACGCATATCGGGAGTAAGAGCGCAAAATATCTAAAGCTTTCGGAATATTGAGGAAGCCATGCCCCCAAAAACCAAACCATAGGGAAATAGAGTAAGTAGATCGCAGGGAAGATAAGCTCGATAGAATTTCTTATGCCAATGTAAAAACGAACCCTCTCATCATCAGAGCCTGTCCTAAGGGCAGGAAATAAGACCATGCTCGCCTGCGAGACGAAAGTGATGAAGAAATTCACCAGAGAAAGGGAGAACGAAATTTTTGCAAAGGCGACAATACCCCAAAAATGATCGATAAGAAACCTGGATACGCCGAGGATCAGTGTGTCGGCGATATTCGCAATCATCAGCTTTACGCCAACGACGATGCTGCGGGTACCATCCTTAAGTGCATTGCCAAAAGACATCGATTTAACGCGCAGGATATCTTTGCCCATCCAGGAACAATATATGAGCGCGATAATCTTCGAGACGAGATACGCATAGACATAGGGGTGGTAATCCGAAACCTTAAATCCAATTAGAACAAGGAGAGGGACCAGGAACACCAGCCTGTCTAGCATTGTGGAGAACGAAAAGAGCTTAGTTTCATTCATGGCCTGAAAGACAAAGCCCAAATAACTTGTCAGGTTATAGACGACGGTGTAAAGCGCAAATGACGCGACAACAAAAAATCGATTTGCATCATCGACAAGAGGCAGAGAAGCCAAAGTGATGCCGAGGCAAATCACTGCTTGAAAACAAGCACCGAAGATATATTGAGATTTGATCGAGCTCTTATCGATTTCCTCACGAGAGAGACCGCCGTTGATCAGGTAGACACCATCGTTCAGGCCAAGGTGGAAAAAGCCAGAATAGGTCGTATAGAACATGAACAGCTGCCAATAACCATAATCGGCAACACCGACGATTTTCGGCACGAGCAGCGACATGACGACACTGACCGATAGAGAAATAAACTGTGCAGCAAACGCAATCATAGTGTTGCGTGCAATAGACGAATAATTCATTTGACCTCGTTTGATTAAACTATCAACCTTGATTTATTCAGAAATCAAAATAGGCCCTGACTCATACAAATTTGAATGCCGAGCACTCGCTCTGCCCAGGGCGAGTCCACAGGTAGCGAACAAGATCACCGTTGGCACCCACCAACCAAGCTCGCAGTAAAACATGAACTCCGCACAGCATATACAGGAAACGGAAAAAAGCACTTGATCAAGTTCACAATCTGACTTGAACGAACTGATGCCAGCGGAAATCAGCAAGGATGCAAAACTACAAATTCCAAGAAAACCATATTCATACAGCATTGCAAGGAAACCGTTGTCTACCGTTGAAAAACCACTGATTTCAACTGTGGTGTCCAACATGGTTATGCGACTACTGCCATAACCATTTCCAGTAAGCCAAAACAGCGGTCTGCTTAGGAAGCTATGAATAATGTAGGAAATCGCTCCAGAGCGCTGGCTATATGACACATCAGTTTCAAGTTCACCAAATCGTGAACCAACAAAGTTAAACAGACCAGACTTGTAAAGCATGAAAACGAGCAGCAATACAGCTGGGGTTAAAAGGGCAATTAAATTCCATTTAGAATACTCAGGATTCTTTAGGCGAAAAACCAGGTACACCAATGCTGAAGCCGTGAGAATGATCCAAGCGCTACGGCTCTTTGTCAGAAGCAGAGCGACCAAAAGAACCACAGAGTATAAGAGACGTTTCATTTTGCTTGTCTCCAATTTAAAGTTGATTACCACCGCAATAACTATCATTTGACCAAATACGATTGCATGTCCGAAAAAACTACGCAGTCGATACAGAGATGGATTATCAATCGTTATAGTTTGCAGAAAAGAAAAAGAACCATTTGTAACTAATCGTTGACCTAAAACAATTTCAAGGACAAAGCTAAATAGGCAGGCGAACACGGTTATATTGCGAAGCATGAGCAATGCAGCCCCAACCCAGCCATCGTTCTTTTCTTTACCGTAAATAAAACCAAGAAGAATACAGAAGAAGTACGAGCAGACCGTAAGGAGGGATTCATCCATGCTTCGGGACGCAAACGCAATGGCAGAAAAGAAAATTATCGCGCCCGACACGGCAACAGGAATGGCGTTATCTAAAAGAACTTTATAAAGACGCCCAGAAAGAACTTCTTTGAAAACGAGCAATCCTAGAACTATAAAAAATAACCCTTTAACAGGAGAAATAACGCTTAGGATTGCGGCGAAAATCAAAATAGTGAATTCGTTAGTTAAGAGCTCAAGCATTCTAAACGCCTACTTACTGTCACCGGAACTGATTAAGGCCTTTAAATCACCAAGCAGGGAACAATTTGACAGTTCATACTCACGATATTTTAAAATGATGCCTAGATCGCTAATTTTTAGACCGCCTTCAAGCAAGTGCATACGGGCATCCAAAACAGAACGGTAATGTTCTATATGTGTAGAAGAACCACGATAATCACCAGGATTGCTACTGCAGTATTCTTCTAAAGCATTAGAAAACCTCAGACACATCTCTATCTCACCAATACGAGATCTCTTATCAAGGTAACGCATCTCGGTTGCATTAGAGTCATGTCTACGGAATCGAATCAAGGGCCGATTCAAGAGCCTGAGGGTTCCCTTCAACAAAGAGAATCGCCACAGCATTCCGTCATGCGCAAAATCATCCTGCCAATATGGCAAGATTTCTCTAATAAAGTTCGATTTAACAGCATATGAGCATCCAGGTCGACGTACTGCCATAAACTTTTCGTCAAAAGACGGAGCATCCAAATCATCAACAGATTTGGCATTATCAACTGCACCATATACTCTTACTTTTTTACCGCCATCTTCATAAAACGGCTCGACGGCACAGCATAGGACGTCAATCGAAGGATCCTTCTGGAGAATCGAGGACATCACAGCGATTTTATCCGAATCCCAGATATCGTCCTGATCACACGGAAATACGATACAGTCGTTTTTAGACGCAAGGTCGAGAAGTGCCTTGAAACTTTTGCGCCAGCCGAAATTCGAACAGTTTCTGCTGAGGGTCCAATTACTGAGACTGTATTTCTCGATGTATCTGCAAATAAGATCGAACGAGCCATCCGTCGAGCAATCATCCGCGATTAGTACTCGGTCCGGAGACACTGTCTGGAGTCTTAAGCTATCTAGCTGCTCAGTAAGATATCGCGTGCCGTTGTAAACTGACATCACAACCGTAACCATTAAAAACCTTCATCCAATTAAAGCTCAACCATTAGTTGATCGTAAATACCAATAAGACGTTCTACATACGCGGTCTTTTCGAGGCAGCTGAAGTCCGCCTTCTCAACTGCCTCCCTGTAACGCGAGTAAACATCAGAATCGAGCATATTGACCATTGCGTCAGATAGCGACTCCACACTACCTGCGCTGAAGATCTCGCCGAGACCTTTTGACATAACAAAGGAGGCCGCATCGCCGACATCCGAAACAATACACGGCAGGCCGGCGGCAATCATTGCTTCATAAGCGACGAGCCCGAACGTCTCTCGACAAACAGAAGGCATGACGATAGCGCGAGATTGCCTCATGACGGAAAGAACTTCATCATGAGGCAAGGAACCCATGAATCTGATATCTGGATAGCTATCCGACAACCTCTTCAATTCGGTACCGTCGCCAATGACGATCGCATTCACGCCCGCCCGACAGACCGCTTCGCAAAACAAGTCACAGCCTTTCTCTGGACTTAAACGGCCGACAAATAGGTATGCCGAAGAATCTCCTTCGGAATCATCTTGAGACTTAGCCGCATCAACATAGTTTAAGCAGTCATACCGTTCAGAATTCCACGCTAGATGAGGTTCGATCAACCGACGGCTGGAGTCGGAGACAAAGGCGACCGCCGGGCGAAGCGAGCCTAAAACATGGTTCTGCACGGAAAAACGAACGGACCGGTACAATTTTTGGGCATACGAGCGCTTGTCACAGTTGTGCAGCAGGCACTTCGGAGAACCGGGGGCGATTCCGCAGTTACAATGATTCACATAGTCGTAGAGCCCGCCGTTAGAGCAAACAAGGAAGTACTCATGGGCGGTAATGAGACATTTGAAGCCCCGTCGCCCTATTGCCCTGAATATAGAGGGAGAAAGGGAGTGCGTCCAAGAATGCACATGAACGACCGCCGTTTCTGGGTCAAGCTGCTTGAGCAAATCATCCAGCGCCGTTTCCGATCGTCGGTTCCAGATGCCCTGGACAGCACCAGAGACGCCACCGTTCAAAACATCGCCCTGCCCGCAATTAACGCATATGACTCCCGATTCGACCAAAGCCGGATCGGGATCTCCCAGCGCTGAGAAGAAATAGCTGTTAAGCCCCATCTTTGCCAATGCCGAAGCTGTCTCAATTGCGATTTTTGAAGCTCCGCCCCCGATATGGGGACGGTCGCAAATCGTAATCGCTGTGGTAAGGCTACTCATGTGCGTTCCCAGGTTTAATGGATCGGACCAAACGTTTTACGCTCAACCGCATCGAAGGCGGAAGCATTTTTTTCACACGGTCGAAAAGGGTCACTTTGGGAACCAAGACGGAATCAAAGATCCCCGACCCCAGTGCCTCGTACTGAGCGATGACCGCATCGCGCCTCTCTTCAAGGCCTGAGCGCTTATTAGGGTCTTCATGCAGGAGCACGTCATTCGCTGCAACGTCGTTGTTAGAATAGGCAGCGCAATCGCCTATCTCATCAATCAGCTTGGCACCGCGCTCGGTCTTCACGATAACGGCTGAGATGCCCTTCTCAGGATGTGCGCAGTCTTTGGCGGAATCAGAACGCCAGGAATCACCGAGAATAAGGTCAGCGGGGCTTTCGCACCCTCTGAAGGGACAACTATAGCAAGACGATCTGCTGATCATGCCTTTGATATAGGACCCATAAAACGGGTCGAATGCGGCGGGCCTCTTTATAATCCTGCCGTCGGACAACTCAATCTTTATGTTATGGCCCCAACCGAATTTCGATTTATCTCTAAAAGTCAGTGCGGTGACATCGGACTTCTCACGAAGCTCGAGCCAGTCAACATAGGAACGGAACATGGAAGAGCTTGGTACACCGTGGCAAACAACGCTGACGGTTGTCAGCCCATCCATCGGTTTACCCAAATAGAGACGCAGTGCCGAAACCTGGCAAGGAGTACCGCTAAACAGTACATGCTTGCCGGATTTGAGATCGCTGAGCACTTCGGGATACGATTCGCTAGCATCGCTCTGGACATATTTGGACTTTTGCAGGAGCGCGATATCGGCAAGCTCGGATATACCGATATGCCTGACGTGATCGACGCCATCCCAGGCGGCGCCGTAAACGCGCCCGCCGTCCGAAAGTATCCGTTTCGCAAGAAGGGAGAAGACACCGCCGGACGAACTTTGCGCGAGCTCGCCCGGGTCATCGCTCTGCAAGACAGCGGCGCGAATGGTCTCCGAGTCCGCGTCGACTTGGTTTTCCGCCGGACAGGTACGCAGGCAAAGACCGCAGGAGGTGCATCTCGCTGCGTCCACCACGGGGTATTCGAAACCATCGGGCGAGGTACGCATAGTAATAACGGAAAAAGGGCATTTGGCCGCGCAAGCTCCGCAACCAAAGCAGGCCCGGTGAGAAACTGTGTCGATGTTCTTGCTCAAGCTAACTTCCCCCTATTGCTCAAGAGCATCCAAGAGCCATTTTTTCGAAAACGTGATGAGCGACTCCACGTCGGACAGTCGCTTCTCATAGCCCTCGATTTCCGTAGCGTTCATGTGGCTGTCATAGCCATCTAGCAGACGATCCTCGGTATTCGAGAGCCTCGAGAGGCTCTCAACTCGAGAGTTTTGAGAGCGTTTGTCGGTCTCCTCAAATCTCTTGAAGCAGTAATAGTCTTTGCGGAAAATTTGAGAAAACAGCGTACCGTGCAGCGAATCGGTTAACACGAACCGCGCGCTCGCCAGATACGCGAGCCATTCATCGGGACCAAGCCCGTAACGCGGATTGAGCTGCTCGTCGACAGCATTTTTACCTGAACCGACAAGCGTCACGACCTCGCAGCCGAGCTCTTTTGAAATCGAATCGACAGCTTTCCTGTAAAACGGCCTATTCCCAAGGAAATAGCAGACGATTTTTCCGGGCTCAGGACATTTACCGTTGATGAGCGGGGCCCAGTCCTCTTTCGACAGGAGCAGGACAGGGTCCACAACTTGTGAAGGGCGCTCGAGACCGAGGGATTCGACGAAATCCGCACCTGCATCTTCACGAACAGACACGGAGCTGAACGTTTTAATCAGATCGGTAATGATCTTTTTCTTCCTCTGTGTGGTACTAGTGACACCGAAGCTGGGCGCATACGCGATTCGCTTATCACTGTCGCCCAAAAAGGAGAGATAGAAATTCCTGTTCAAAAGATAAGGCGACCAAATCTGATCCGATCCACAGACATACGCATCGTATTTACCCCGCAAACCGACCAGCCCGTCTGTATCGGTAATCCTGTCAGTGGTCTCGATATTCTGACTCAAAAAGCGACTGAAAACGTCAGCCGTCGAGGAGCCGAAGTCGTCGTGCTCCTTCTTACGATTGAGCAGCTCGTGTGCCTTACCGGCAAACAAATCAAAGGAGTTCCGGTTGATAGCCCAGTTCAAAAGCTTTTCTTTGACGCTGGGAAGATAGTCAGCGTCAACAACGTCATGCCCTTCGAACTTCAAAAAGCGCTGCAGGGCATAAGCCTGAAGCAGCGTGCCGAAATTTTGATTATGCAGCCACGTTAAAATACAAATTTTCATTAATTCACCGTCTTTGATAGCTTCAGGTAGTACTTTTCAAGCTTGGGCGCTGCTTTAAAGATGTCATAAGATTCAAACGCCCGAGATGTATGAGGGTCGGAGCGATCAACAACATCCCTGTGAGCGGCAAGAATCGCGTCGGACCAGCCCTTGACGCCCGTGCTCAACGGAACAAAGCTGCACCGACTAGATAACGCAACCTCGTTGGGGACCCTCTCAGAGCAGATGCACGGGAGGCCGGAAGCCTGAGCCTCAATCGCGACCATTCCGAGACCCTCGTACAGACTGGGGAGTACGAATAAATCAAGCGCCTGATAGATGTCCTGTACATCAGACATTTGGCCGAGAAAATGCACCGCCGAGGCAATGCCCAGTGAGCACGCTTTTTCCTCCGCCTGCGGTCGCAGCTTTCCATCGCCACAAATAACAAGAATGGAGTCGGGATTCTGAGCATGCACCGCCTTGAAAACATCAAGCAAAAACAACTGATTCTTCTGGGAGATGAACCTACCGATATTTCCCAATACCAGCGTATCGTCCTTCGCTCCAAGCTCAGTACGTCGCTCATCCCTAATCGATCTATTGAAAGAAAAGACGTTCAGATCGATAGCATTATTAAAAACAGTAAAACGGGATGAGCCGAATAGCCATTTTCCAGCATGCTCGGTGCAGGCGGCCAAATTAGTCGGATACCTTGTTGAGAAAAGCTTCAAAAAGCCTTTGACAACGTTTTTAGCAAACTCGCCCTTACCGCTCGTAGAGTGGCTGTGGGCTATACGCACAGGTACGCCCGCCTTCTTTGCAGCACGAAGCGGAAAGACAGAAAGCGCGTTGATGTGACTGTGCACAATATTCCAGCCCTCTTGTTTATAGAGGCGCTGAAGCTCTCGCTGGTATTTGACAACATGTTGGTAGGGCGGAATCTCGAAAACCCTGCCGCCGAGCGATTCAATCTCGTCACGGGGAACAAGCGTCGAATCGGAATCGACAAGAAAGTCAAACTGTACTTTGCTGTGATCAATATGGCGGTAGTAATTCATGACGACAGCCTCAACACCGCCGCCAACCATCTTGCCAACAACCTGAGCCACCCTAACCGGTTCAGTCATTTAGCAACCACCTCTACCGGTAAAGACCTCAACGGCCGTGAGGAGAACAATCTTCAAGTCCGTGATGAGGCCGCGCTTGGCGATGTACTCCAAATCACGGCGGACCATCCCGTCGAAGTCGGTGTCGTTGCGATCGGTCACCTGCCACCAGCCGGTGATGCCGGGCTTAACGGACAGTCGCTGCAGGTCGTACTCGGTGTATTCCGTCACTTCGTTGGGCAGCGGCGGGCGCGGGCCCACGACGGACATCTGGCCCAGGAACACGTTCAGGAACTGCGGGAACTCGTCGATTGAGTGCTTGCGAATGAACTTGCCGATCTTGGTGACGCGGGGGTCATCCCTCATCTTGAACATCGCCCCGGCGATCTCGTTCTGCTCCTTGAGCTCGGCGAGGCGCTCATCGGCATCTTTGTACATGGATCGGAACTTCCACATGCGGAAGGTTGACAGGCTGCCGTCACGGTGGGTCTGCCCCACGCGGATCTGGCTGTAGAACGGGTTGCCTTCGCTTTCTAGGCGAATTGCGGCTGCGAGCACCAGACTGGGAATTGCGATGATCGCAAGCACGACACCGCTGAAAACGATGTCAAACGCGCGCTTCACCGCCCTGTAGGCCAGACGCGAGTTATCCCAGTCCATGACGGATTGCATGGCCTTGTAGCGACCGGCGCCCTCACGCCGGTCCATGGCCTGAGCAATCAGCGCCGCCCCCGCGGGCGTATTTGACTTTGTTACTTCTTTAGCAGCCACAGTCAAACTTACGTCCCCGTTCCCCAGGGATCCCCCAATCGGTAAATTCAAAAATGCGAACGAACAGCCGGAACAACGTCTCCCTTACGTTTTGCTGGGAACGTCGAGCGGTAGTAGCTCCCTAAATGTGGAGTCACCCTCGCCCACGTCTACCAGGCACCAGCGTTTATGACGGTCGATCTTTTTAACGCGGGCCTCTTGCCCCACCAAGGGACCCTGTTCTATGTGCAGCACGCCGTCTTCTATGCGCGCAACGCTGTTGCGTACCACGCCGTCGTCGTCCAGCACGCTGCGGTACCAATCCTGCGCATCGTCCGGCATGGGCATGTACGCCCGCTCCCTACTGCCGGCGATGCGACAGCCAAAGCTCAACTGGGCCAAAGCCCTATCGAGCGCGGCGGCATCGTGCGTGGCGACGAAGAAATATTCCTTGTACATGGGTTTGGTTTGGAGCGACCATGCGCCGTCCCGCTTAAACCAGAACTCCTTTTGCATTACAAAAGCGTCCTGCATCAGCTCGTGCGGGATAATGCGGTGGACATTTTCGCAGGTCTCGCGCTCTTTTCCATTGGGGGTGTGGACCAGATACCAGTGAACACGGCCGTGCTGGCTGTTGGTGGTGGCGCCATTAAATGCGCCCGGCAGCTGCTCTTGGCGCCGTGCCGTCTGTTCCATGTTCTCGCCCCCTCTTTTTGCTTTGCGATACACGCAAATGCAGGGGCGTTTAGAACAGGCTTCTCGCTCGCAGCTAGGCGCAATCGCAAAAGTACAGGTTTTTGTATCTTTCGATAGACGACATTATACGAGCAATTAATCAGCGTTTGCCCAGATTACGCAAAATGTACTGCTAGTAGGTACATCTCCCTTGATTGTCATTTTCATTGCAACAGCCTCAGGACTCAGCGCAACGCGTTGC
>NZ_JADNDZ010000083.1 GCF_015552075.1 Collinsella aerofaciens | reverse complement strand
CAGGGAGTCGCCGTAAGGTACTCGCCGAGCTCTTCCTTTATGAGGGCCTCGTAGTCGCCATCCATCGTCGAATGAGGATATTGAAACGTGACGCTCATGCCCTCGAGCGAGATCTTTTCTCCCTGCTGATAGGCCATCTTGTCAGGATCGCGCGAGACCTTAATCTTTTGAAGCACCTTGCCCACGGGAACGGGCAGGCTGCCATTGCAACTCTCCCAAACCTCTTTAGGGTGACCGCTTTCGTATTGCGAAACCATCTTGGCAGGGACCATGACCGTCATATATTGCTTGGGAAACGTGGTGGAATTAATGAGCACAGCATGGTCGCACCCAAGGTACACGGTTTCGAGCTTAGAGCCATAGAACGCACGGCTCGGTAGCTCTTCGATCTTGGAATAAAGAGGCAGCGTCAGCCCGCCGCTCATATTGGTCCCAGAGAAGCAGCATTCGCGGAGCGTCTCGACCGTTGTATTGCTCTCGAGTCCCGTCGTCGCAAGGCGCGAGCAGTTATTGAACGCGTCGGCACCGATTGATGTGATGGAGGTATTCTTATCCAGACCAGTATCGGTCAGAGCCTTGCAGCCGTCGTAGGCCATGAGAGGAATCGACGTGAGGCCAACAACCTTATCGAGTCCCGTCGACACCA
This sequence comes from Collinsella aerofaciens, assembly GCF_015552075.1. Classification (GTDB taxonomy): domain Bacteria; phylum Actinomycetota; class Coriobacteriia; order Coriobacteriales; family Coriobacteriaceae; genus Collinsella; species Collinsella aerofaciens_Y. The sequence continues at coordinate 24,067 of NZ_JADNDZ010000083.1, read as the reverse complement.
GTCCACTCTCGGCAAACGCGGCGTCGCCCATAGAGCCAATGGTGGCAACCTCGTTGATGTTCAAACTCGTAAGCGACTTGCAGCCATAGAATGCCTCTTTTCCGATGTGACCGATAGCCATACCGGAAAGGCTGATATCGGTAAGGTTCGGGCAGTTATAGAAGGCGTGTGTTCCGATTTTAGAAATTGAACTGTTCTCAAAGCGCACTGAGCGCAGATTAGTCGAATCGGCACAGAGCTGTACGTCGACCAGATCCGTCCTGTAATCGATAATCAAATTCGTTACCATTCGGCCGTCGACGGAGTTCTCGCGCGGGTTGTTCTCATCAACCTCTACCGTGAGATTTCCGTCTGCGTCGCACGGATACAGATAGTAGTTCGGCATGAACTTGGCATACTCGTAGACCGTTGGCTCGTACGTGAGGGCATCGACTTCGCTGTCGTCGGACGGGGGCTCCGCCATAGCAGCCAGGCTCCTTGCGGCATCCGAATCGGTAGCAGCGCCCGCAAGGTCTTGGGCCAGACTCGACGCAGGAGTGCTGGCATCAGAGCTGGACGATTTGTTCTGAGCGTCATCAGTCGTGTCGGAAGTTGCGGATGAACCGCCCTCCCCCGAAGACGACGCGCTATCGCCCGTCTTGGTATCAGTGTCGGAACCCGAGTCGGTCTCTTGGGCCTCGCTCTCGACAGCGACCGCCCCGGCGTCATCGGCATAGGCCGTGCTGGGCGCAAGGGGTATCGAGGTCACGACCATCGCAACCGAAAGATAGACGACTAAAAACCTATAGAGGGCAGCAGTGATCCTGTTCATAGGAACCTTCCCGCAATTCGCAAAGATACCGAAGACCCAGTATGGGCCATCATCTCACAATACCCTGTATAAGCGACAATGCGGGAAGGTTGCGCAAACGGTTTATCTAAGGGCGCAAAAGGTCGGTCTAATCGCAGCTCAAATCGCGCAGAGCCTCAATCGCGGTGTCGACCTCTTCGACCGTGTTGAAGTAGCCAAACGAAAAGCGAACCACGCCCTGGCGCTCGGTTCCCAGCGCGCGGTGCATAAGCGGGGCGCAATGGGCGCCGGGGCGCGTCGCAATCCCCCACCCTTGCATGAGTGCGTCGGAAATCTCAGCCGAATCGACATCGCCCACGTTGAGCGAAACGATTGCCGAGCGCGCTGGCTGGTCAAAGGCGCCGTAGAGCGTAATGCCCGGAATCTCGCGCACGCCAGCGAGGAAACGATCGGCCAGCGCGCGCTCGTGAGCCGCAATCGCCTCAACCCCGCCCTGGGCCTCGATAAAGTCGAGACCGGCGGAAAGACCTGCGATACCATGGCCGTTAAGTGTGCCCGCTTCCAGTCGCGTAGGCCACTCCATCGGCTGCAACGCATCGAAGCTGTGCACACCCGTGCCGCCCATGGCCCACGGCGCCACGTCGACGCCCTCAGCCACGGCCAGGCCACCGGTACCCTGCGGACCCATAAGCCCCTTATGGCCGGTAAAGCATACAATGTCGAGCCCTATGCCCCGCATGTCAATCTTCGCCGTGCCGGCAGACTGCGAAGCATCGACGATCGCCAACGCGCCCACCGCATGAGCCATCGCCGCCACGCGCGCAACGTCAACGGCATTACCAGTCACGTTGGAGGCATGCGTCACCACGACGGCACGCGTACCCGGTGTGACCAGACGCTCGAGTTCGTCATAGTCGAGCACGCCGTTGGCGTCACACCCAGCATGCTCAACGGTCACGCCCCGCTCCGCCGCTAGGCGATTAAGCGGACGCAGCACGGAGTTGTGCTCGAGCACCGTCGTGACCACGCGGTCGCCGGTGCGCACCACACCGTTGATGGCCGTGTTGAGCGCCGCCGTCGAGTTAGGTGTAAAGCACACATGGTCGGCACGCGGGCACCCCAGCAGGCGCGCGAGCTTGGCACGGCAGCCGTGAATCGTACGTGCAGCATCGAGCGCACCCGACGTGGCGCCGCGCCCGGCATTGCCGAGCGAACACATCGCCTGCGTCACGGCATCGATGACCGTCTGCGGCTTGTGCATGGTCGTCGCCGCGTTATCCAGGTAGATCATCGCACGACCTCCCACATATCAATCACGGTATAGCCCTCGGTGGGAACGCCCGCCGCGGCAAGCTCGCTGCGCAGCAGTTCCTCATCGGCAGGCAACGCCTTCCACGCCAGACCGCAGCCGGCAGCGACCTCCCCGGGCACGGGAATCGTTCGCCCGGGAAGGCCGCGCTCGATGCAAAGGGACTCGCAGCCCATGGCGGCCGCCGTGGTGGGAAACGTGATGACAAGCGCCGGGCGCTTTTCCCTCATGGCAACTCCAACCAATACGCTACGGGCGCACGACGCGCACGGCCTGCTCCATCTTCTCCACGATCACGTACATGTTGGTGACCTCGCCCACCGCAAGTTGGTCTTTAATGCCATAGTGGTCCAGGCAGGTACCGCAGGTGAGAATCTCGACGCCCTGCTCGGCCAGACCCTTCAGGTCGTCGAGCACCGGCGAGCCCTCAACGGTGAGCTTGGCGCCGCCGTTGTAAAACAGCATGGTCGCGGGCAGCTCCTCCTGCTGCGTCACGGCAAAGATAAACGCCTTCATGAGCTTGTGGCCCAGCTCGTCGTCGCCACGGCCCATGCAGTCGGTGTAGACGGAAATGACGAGTTTGCCTTTGCCGGCGCTGGCATCACAGAAGGCAGCGCCATCTTGCTCGGGATCGGCCACGGCAACGGTGCCAGAGGCCGCCACGGTCACGTGCCACTCGGCGTCAGAAACCTTCTCGACCGAGGCCGTGCAGCCCTTCTCCTGCGCCATCTTGGAGATGTTCTTGACGGCGGTCTCGTTGTCGACCGAGGTCACCACGGCACCCTCGCCATCAAGCTGTTTGAGTGCCTTAAGCGTCTTGACGACGGGCAGCGGGCAGGCATCGCCCATGGCATTGACTTCAATTTTGGTAGACATAGCAAATTCCTTTCGAAAGAACCGTTCTAGAGAACGGGAAACAGTTACATAAACGTGCGGGCTAGCGAACAACGCGGACGGCAGGACCGCCCGGCTCCGCCTCGCACACGCGCCCGACAACGGCGGGGATACGTCCTTCGACATCCAGGCGACGCGCAAGCTCATCCACATCGGCAGCAGGTGCCGCGATAAGCAGACCACCAGACGTCTGTGGATCGTACAGCGCGTCGAGCATGCCCGGCTCCAGGTCCTCGTCAGCCGCCACGCGCGGGCCAAAGAAGTCCTGGTTGCGGTAGGAGCCCGCGGGGATAATGCCCAGACGCGCCATATCAAGCACCTGGTCAAAGAGCGGCACCGCCCCCGACGCGAGCTCAATCTGCACGCCCGAGCCCTCGGCCATCTCGCACGCATGCCCGATCAGGCCAAAGCCCGTAATGTCGGTGCAGCCGTGAAGCCCGAGTCCCTCGGCCAGACGAATCGGGGCCTCGTTGAGGGTGCGCATTGAGTCAAACATGGCTGCGGCCTCGTCCTGCTCGATAAGCTCGCCCTTAATGGCCGTGGTGATGATGCCCGAGCCAACCGCCTTGGTCAGCAGCAGAACATCGCCCACGCGTGCGCCGCTGTTGGCGAGCAGGCGGTCGAGCGCGACAAAGCCGCTCACGGACAGGCCGTACTTGGGCTCGTCGTCGTTGATGGTATGGCCGCCCGCGATGGAGCAACCCGCCTCGACGCACTTGTCGGCGCCGCCCGCCAGAATCTGACCGGCAACCTCGATGCCCAGACAACTGGGTATGCAGAGCAGGTTCATGGCATGGCTCGGCCGCCCGCCCATGGCGTAGATGTCCGACAGCGAGTTGGCCGCGGCAATCTGGCCAAACAGAAACGGGTCGTCGACCATCGGCGGAAAGAAGTCGATGGACTGCACAAGCCCCAGGTTCTCCCCTACGCGGAAGACGCTCGCATCGTCGGAGGTATCGAACCCCACGAGCAGGTTGTCGTTATGCACATTGGGCAAGTCGCCCAGGACCTGGGCGAGGGCTCCGGGAGCCAACTTAGCGGCTCAACCGCTCGCGGCCGTCATAGACGTGAGCTTAATCTGATCGTCAGCCATCGATACCTCCTCTCATGGGTCAATCATTTTCTCCCAGTATACGCATGAATGCGAGCCTACGGCGGATGCATTAATTGAGCGCCTGTGCGCGAATCGCCGCGCCGATGGCACCGGCGAAGCGGGCCTGGGGCGAGGTGGTGACCGGCGACCCCAGTAGCTCGCCCAACCGCTCCACCACGAAGGCGTTCTCGCACAGGCCACCGGTCAGGTAGTACGGGGCGCCCGCGGCCTGCCCGGCCATGGTCGCCACGCGCGAGACCACGCTGTCGATCACGCCACGCGCAATGTTCTCGCGCGGCTCGCCGCGACCGATCAGGCTGATGACCTCGCTTTCGGCAAACACCGTGCACATGCTGGAAATCTTGGTAGGCTCGCCGGTGCGGGCGAGGTCTGCCATCTGCTGCTGGGTAATGCCCAGGCGGTCGGCCATGATCTCCAAAAAGCGCCCCGTGCCGGCGGCGCACTTGTCGTTCATGGCAAATTTGGCCACGCGGCCGCCTTTAAGCTGGATGACCTTGGTGTCCTGACCACCCACATCGATCACGGTGCCATGGTCACCAAACAGACGCACGGCACCGGTGCCGTGGCAGGTGATCTCGGTCACGACCTTGTGCGCATAGGGCACGGCAACACGGCCGTAGCCAGTCGCGACCACGCGAGCATCTTCGGCCGTCACGTCATAGCCGGCCGCTGCCAGTGCCTCGCGCAGCCGCTCGGAAGCATCGACCGAGGAGAACCCGGTTGGCTGCACGCACGTCCACGCCACCGAACCCTCCCCGTCGACCACAGCAGCCTTAGCCGCCGTAGACCCGATATCGATCCCGATCCCTATCATGGCTCTCTTCCAATCTAAACATCAAAGGTAGCGGCGCGTTCAGGCGCCTTAGCTCTAGGTTTCTCAGGTGCTGGAGATTGCCCCGAAAGAGGAGCGCAGCGTACTTTGGGTACGCAAGCGACGGTTTGAGGAGCAAGATCCGGCGCCTGAGGAAGCTAGAGGGTTTCGATGAAGGCGGCGATGCGGGTCTCGATCTGGCCCATGTCGCCGTTGCTGTAATCGGTCTCGATCTTCATGTACGGAATACCCGCACCCTCGACAGCCTCCTGCATGCGCGCACTCTCCACGTTAAAGGTGTGGCACGCCTGGAGCACATTCTCCACCACACCGTCGACGTGGTATTTCTCGCACATGGCCAGGGTGTTGTCCATACGACCGTCGTTGGGCGTCATGACCGAGCAGTTGATATCCAGGTAGCGGTCGGCGATGGCGCGCAGGATGTCGGGAGCCTCCGGGTCGATCATCATGGCCGCCGTACGCTCGCCCGAGCAGTCGTCCATGCAAACGACCACGCCGCCGTTGGACTCGATGGTGCGACCGATCTTGTTGATCACACCGCCCACCGGGCAGCCGGTGATCAGAATGCGCTTGGCATCCGCCGCAACCGGGCGCTCGCCCGCGTCGTAGGCCTCGCGCAGCTTGGCAACCTTTTGCTCCAGCTGCTGCGTATAGGCCTCGATATCAAAACTAAACGTACCGGCAAACATGGTGCTCATCAGGTCGACGCCGCTCATGGCCGCCGGCTGGTTGGCCTGCAGCGCAAACATCTCGAGCTGGGCCGCACGCAAGCGGTTGCGACGACGGACGGCAGCGCGCAGGTCATCGTCGGTAATCGTGATGCCGTAGAAGCCCTCGAGCTCCTCCTTGAGCAGGCGGCACTCCTCGTACCAGCCCTCGCGCTCGTAGGCGCGGTCGCGGCCCTGCGGAAGATGCAGAATGTGCGTGCGCTTGAGCTCGTTGAGTAGCTCGTACATCTTCTTCTTGCCGTCGCAGGTGGTCTCACCGATGATCATGTCGCTAAAGTACGTAAACGGACACTTTTGCGAGCAGGCAAAGCCGTACGTCGACTTGATGAGCGGACACAGATTTGCCGGCAGCACCTTCTCGGCCTCGGGAATCACCTCATCGGACGTGCCGCACAGCGCCACGCTCGCAGCCCCCGCGGCATCGATAATCTCGAGCGGCGTGTAGCTGCACAGAAAACCGACCAGGCGATTACCCGCCTGCTTATAATCCTTGACGCGAATAAACGCCGCCTTGCGCTGCTCGTTGAACTCCTCAAACGTGGACGGCAACGGCTGCTCAATATTTTCCGACATATAACTCCTTAACAAACCTTTTAACCAACCAAGGAAACGGCTTTCCCAGGTGCCCGAGGTTGCCGTGAAAGAGACGCGCCGCGTACTTTGGCACGCAAGCGACGGTTTGAACGGCAAGATCGGGTGCCTGGAGAAGCCGCCGGGACGGATAGTCCTAAATGGTTTCCAAGAAAGCCTCAATCCTGGTTTGCAGTTGACCGGCGTCCTCGCCGGCGTAGTCGGTGGTGATATGCATAAACGGAATGCCCGCCTCCTCGGCGGCCTTCTCCACGGCAAACGACTCCATCTCGTAGAGCGTGCAGAACTGCAGGGCCACGTCGACGATGCCGTCGGCATGCAGGTCCTTGGCCATCTGAACGATGTCCTTCATACGCTGGTCGTTGGGCGTAAAGACGGCGCAGTTGATCTTAAAGTAGCGCTCGGCGATGGCATCAAGCATCTCGTCGACCGTCTCACCGGACTCGTCGACCAGATCCTTGTAGTAGCGCGAACCCGTGCAGGACTCCTCGCCCACCACGACGCCGCCGGCCTTCTCGATGAGGTTGAACAGCTTCCAGTTGGGCACAGCCATGGGCGTACCGGTGTACAGGATGCGCTTGGTCCCCTTGGGTGCCACGCCCTCGCCGGCCTCGACACGTTGCTCGCACTCAGCCGCCATATCATTAATGGCGCCGGTCAGACGCGGCGTGTCGTCCATAAAGGCGGCCTGAACGGTCAGCAGGCTGTCCAGACCGCTGATGGGCGCTGGGTCGGCAGTGCGCGTGGCAGCGAGGCGCTGCAGGGCGCGACGCTTCTCATTGACGGCGTGGATGGCGGCCTTCAGACGCTCAGGCGTAATCGTGACGCCGCACTCTTCCTCGATCTTGGCGGCGAGCTTCTTGACCTCGGCCTTCCAGGTCACGAGCGTCGACTCGTCGTGCACGTTGGGAATATCCATGACGTACATGCTCTTTTGCGTGGCAAAGAACTCGTAGGCCTTCTTCTTACCGTCGCAGGTGTTCTCGCCTACCACCAAGTCACTCGACTCAATGTAGGGGCAGACCTCGCCCAGCTTAAAGCCGGCAAAGCTCTTGATGAGCGGACAGGTGTTGCGCGGCAGGTGCTCCTCGACCTTGTCCGTTGCCCAGTCGGCACCCGAGCACAGGCCCACGGGGATGCCGTCACAGGCGAGCACAATCTCCTCGGGCACGTAGACGCAGAAGCTGCCAACAATCTTGGTGGCCTCGCCGGCCTCCTTCTTGTCGAGCATCTCCTTAATGCGGCCGCTGTGGATGTTGGTGGCGACAAAATCCAGGTAGGACGTGGACTTAGGGCGATTATTCTGCGTCAGGAACATATCGCCGTACATCTGGCCCACGGCACCCAGCAGCATGTCGTGGTCGGCAAGATTCATGCCGAGGCTCTCCCACATCGGATGGAAATCAAATTCTTCAGCCATGACGGTTCCCCTCTCGAACCAAAAACGGATTACAGCGGTATCGATGCACGACGGACGGCGATTGCCCGGCCGTGCTCAAACCCGGAATTTTAGGGAACCTGCTTTGCGGTCGATTATTTAGTTGTGCGTCGTCTCTCCCGGAGCCGTGAACATACCTGCTCATATGCGACTCCGAGCCATATACAGGGCGCGCGCGGCAACGCGGCGAATGTATGTCGTCTGCGGCATGTGCGCACCCTCCTTTACAAGTTGAGGTCAACTATATCAACGGTCATCGACTATGCGAACACCGTTGACATTCGTACGACAGCATCGTGTGCCGTGGTTTAATAAATAATTATCTTGATTGATAAGAGCTTGTCATTCCTCATTCGGCGAACGGCAAAAACAAAGCCGCCGAGGCTTATATCCCCCGACGGCATTACCCGGCGCTATCGACAAACCAAATGGATCTTACTCGCATCGAAGTGCATGCGCAGCGTCTCGCCTGCTTGCGGCAGCTCGTCGACAGGCGCGCCCACCTTGTTGACCTTCCACTGCAGGCGCGTGGGCGCATCGGCACGCGGCACATCCAGCAGCACCAGGCGCTCAAAACGTGAATCGCTCACTCGGGCCACGTGCAAATCATAGCTGTTGCGGCCGCGCTCGGCACGGTTGTCAACATGGAAGTAGCTTGCGCGAATGCCCAGGTACGCCAGATTATCGGGAACCTCGCGACCCACGTTAAAGGTCATGCCCCAGTCGAGGGCCTCAACTTCTTCGTCGCCGATCTTGCGCGCCCGGCTTGTGTTCTTGCAGCCCGTCAGACGCAGTGCTGCCAGCGTCTGTGGGCGACGGACCACGTCCTCGACAGAACCGATCTCCTCGACGCGCCCGTCATGCATTACGCAGATGCGTTGGCACAGACGGCACGCTTCGTCGATGTCATGGCTCACGTAGAGCACGGTACGGTTGCACACATCGAACAGGTCGAGCATGTTCTGCTCGAGGGCGCTCTTAAGATAGGAATCGAGCGCGCTCATGGGCTCGTCGAACATAAAAATGCCCGGATGCGCCGCCACCATGCGAGCAAGCGCCACACGTTGCTGCTGGCCGCCCGAGAGTCGCGCGGGATAGCGGTCGGCAAAATCGGCCAGACCGAAAATGCTCAGATAGCGCTCGGCGAGCTTTTTGCGCGCGGCGGCGTCGCCCGCATCCTTTACACCGGCGCATACGTTATCGGCCACCGTCATGTTGGGAAACAGCTGATAGTTTTGGAACAGCAGGGCGCATTTGCGCTCCTGGGGCGACAGGTTGATGCCCGCCTCCGAGTCAAAAAAGGTCACGCCGTTGACGACGATCTTGCCCTCGTCGGGTGTCTCCACGCCGGCAATGCAGCGCAGTGTGCAGCTCTTGCCGCAACCCGAGGCGCCCAGCAGCGCCACGCGCTCCTCGCCGGCCTCAAGCTGCATGTCGAGGGTGAACCCCGGATAGCGCTTTTTGATATCCAGAACGAGCGACATGGCTTATCGACCTCCCTTTGCGACCGTGTCATCGCGCATGAGCTCGGCCAGCGCCTCGCGATCGATACGCAAGGCATCACCGCCCGCCGGGTCGAGTGAATCGCCCTGTCCGGCGAGATCTTTGGCCTGCTTACGTTCCGCACGGGAAAGGCCCCGCTCGCGGTATTTTTGCGAATGCGCCGTGTACATGTTGATGAACAGGATGACTAGGAAGCTGAACGCTATTACGACCACGACCCAAAAGAGGGCCACCGACGTATTGCCGCCCATCCATTCAAAGTAAATCGCAATGGGAATGGTCTGCGTAATACCGGCATAGTTGCCCGCAAAGAACAGGGTGCAGCCAAACTCGCCCATGGCGCGGGCAAAGGCGAGCACCGTGCCGGCGGCAATCGAGGGCCAGCCAAGCGGCATCATAAGCTTGGCAAAGATGCGACGCTCGGACCATCCCAGGGTTCGCGCGGCGTCAAGCATCTGCGTGTCGAGGCTCTCAAAGGCGCCGAGCGCCGTACGGTAGACCAGGGGGAACGATACCACCACGGCAGAGATCACCGCCGCCGGCCACGTAAAGACAATCGAGACGCCGTGCGCGATAAGCCACTGGCCCACCCCGGTCGAGCGGCCAAACAGCATAAGGAGCAGAAAGCCGCAGACCGTGGGCGGCAACACCATGGGGATGGTAAAGACCGAGTCGAGCAGGCCCTTGATGCGGCTCGAGGTACCCATAGTCTTCCACGCGGCGAACAGGCCCAGTGCAAAGGAGATCAGCAGGGCAAGGCCACTCGTTTTAATGGACACCCAAAACGGTCGGTAGTCGATGCCGCCCAATAAGGAGGCCAGAGAGGTCAAGGGCCCCCGCTCATCCCGCAACACGACAGACGACGCTTCAACAATTTGAGCGCTATCAAGCCAACGCGCGCCGCCCTTGGCATCACCCGAGGCTGATGCAATCACCACATAACGGTCCCCATCCGCACCGCGTTCGTCAAAGCCATAGGTATACCCGCCGGCATCAAACGTTGTTTCCGCCGTGACATACCAAGGAAGATCCACGTCCCCTAGCTGCGCACCTCCCATGCAGTTTGCGCTGTCGAGCTCACAGACGAGGGCCTTGAGACCCGATACGCACTCGTTGTCCTGGGGATCCAATCCATATTTCTCGACCGCCTTGGGCGATATCCACACCACAACGAGATCGGCAGCAGGCGCCACTACAAGGTCCACGTCCTCGTCAACGGGAAACCGGTAGCCCTCAGGCTGGCCCTCCATCGCACGAGCGGTCCCCTTGGCCAACCGCTCAAAACCCTCGATCCCATAGGAAAGCCCATGAGCGGTCGCAGCAGCCTGAGCCCCGTCCTCAGCGTCCCCAGCAAACGCAAATCCCGGCACCCAGCAAAGCGCGAAGGTCAAAGCACAGGCGACAAGCATGCGGACTCTATTAAGCACGAAAAGCTCCAAGCGAATACAAGGACGGAGTGAAACACAAAACGATGGAATTATCGCGCCAAGCCGCACTACGCGGAAAGCTCAAAGCCGTACTTGGCCCAAATCTTCTGAGCCTTCTTGTTGGTCAGACAGAAGTCGATGAACGCCTTGGCTTCGTCGGCGTGCTCGGAGCTCTCGGCAACGGCACCCGGATACACGATGGGCTTGTGCGAATCCTCGGGGCACACGAAGGCCTCCTCGATGCCGTCGTAGCGGAAGATATCGGAGCTGTAGACAAAACCGGCCACGCAGTCGCCCGTAGAGACGCAGGCGGCAGCGGTGCCGACCTTATCGGCCAGGGCCACCTTGTCGGCGAGTTCGGGCGCATACTCGCCGTCGTCACCCTCGGTGCCGGTGTAGAGGCCCACGGAGGCCAGGGCCTGGTTGGCATACTTGCCGGCGGGAACAGTCTTAGCGTCGCCAATGGCGATCTTGCCGTCCAGATTCGCGACGTCGGCGATGGCCTCGACCTTGGTGTCGGAGCCCTCGGCGCGAATGATCACGAGGTCGTTGACGAACATGTCCTCACGCGTATCGACGTCGACGAGCTCGGCGGCTTCGACGTCGTCCATGGTGCCCTTGGAGGCTGTGATGAGCACGTCGACGGCGGCACCGGCGCGCATCTGCTCGACAAGGTCGCCAGACGCCTTAAACTGCGTGTCGGCAAAGGTGGTGCCGGTCTGGTCGGTGTAGAGCTCCTGAACCTCGGGCAGAGCCTCCTCGAGCGAGTTGGCGGCAAAGACCTGCAGCTCGACAGCCTTCTTGGAAGATGCCTTAGCAGAACCGGCATCGGATCCGGCCGGCTCGGACGTCTTGCCGCCCGAGCAGCCGGCAAGACCAAGGCCGGCAGCGGCGACAGCAGAAAGCGAGACGAATCCGCGGCGAGAAACCATATCGAACATGTTCAACCCTTTCGAACGCTATGCCCGGGCACCCCGCCGCAGGCTTTAATCTGCAATCAGATTATACTTCCGTGCGAATAATGGTAGTGAGAAATTATTCTCGCTAGAGAATATAGTTTCGAGGTACCGTACCCTTCGGCGTCGCTTCGGCGGAAAACAAAGGCGGAGCGACCGATAAGGTCGCCCCGCCGCAGGTAAACCGCTTAGTTGGTATGTCCGCCGCCCGCTGTCATCTGAGCCGCATGCTCCAGCTGGTCTGCTATGGCCTCCCAGCTTTCGCGGGCGGCCTTCGTGGAACCGGGAAAGTTTACGACAAGTGTATGACCTCGTTGCATGCAAATAGCGCGCGAGAGCATGGCGCGGCGCGTCTTGGTCATCGAGTACGCGCGAATCGCCTCTGCAATACCCGGCACATCGCGGTCGCAGACGGCACGCGTCGCCTCGGGCGTCACATCGCGCATCGAAAGCCCCGTGCCGCCGCAGGTGAGCACGACATTGGCGTGGCACTCATCGGCGGCTTCCACAATGGCATCACCAATCTCGCTGACGTCGTCGCGCACGACCACATGTGAGGCGACCGTCCAGCCCTGCGCTTCGATAAGCTCCTCGAGTGCGGCTCCGGCCTCGTCCTGCGCAAGATCGCGCGTGTCCGAGCACGTCACGATCGATATCTTCAACTCCATAGTCTTCCTCCTACAACACCGTTCCCTCGGGCAGGTCGACACGCACGACATCCACGACGTCGCCCGCCTTGAGGTCGCACGGTCCTTCGTCAATACGCAGCAGGCAGTTGGCCCGCTGCATCGTGCCGAGCAGCGCCGAATTCTGCGTCTTGGCCTCGGTCACCAACAGCTCACCGGTCTCGGGGTCGTGCGAAACCGTGGCGCGATCGAAGAAGCGTCGGTCCTGGCGCTTTTTCACGCCGTGCGTGAGCGTCGCCTGCTGCACGGGACGCGCACCCTCGGCAAAGCCGCGCATCTTGCGAATCGCCGGACGCGCGAGCATCTCAAAGCCCACGTACGCTGCGGCCGGATTGCCCGAAAGCCCCAAATACGGCTTACCCCCGAGCAAGCCAAACGTGATGGCCTTGCCCGGACGCATCGAGATGCGATCGAAGAACACCTCGCCCTCGCGCCGGACGAGCGCCGTCACATAGTCGTAGTCGCCCGCCGAGGCACCGCCACTCGTAATGACAAAATCGCACTCCCGCACAGCGCGATGCACCAGCTCGGCAATCGCCTGCTCATCGTCGGGCGCGATGCCGTAGAACACGGGCTCGGCGCCGGCATCGAGTGCCTCGGCCATCAGCGCCGAGGAGTTTGAGTCGCGAATCTGCCCGCGCGCCGGCACGGTGCTCGGTGCGACCAGTTCCGTGCCCAGCGAGATGATGCCCACACGCGGGGCAGCGTGCACCTTCACGCTCGCGTATCCGGCGCTTGCCAGCAGACCCGCGCCCGCCGGAGCCACGACCTCGCCGGCGTGCATCACAACATCGCCGGCATGGGCCTCCTCGGCAGCAGAGCGAACGTTCTCCCCCACCTTTGCCGGCGCCGAGAACCTCACACGGGAGCCCTCGTTGCCGTCGCCATCGAGCACCTCGACGATCTCGTATTTCACCACGGCGTCGGCACCCTCGGGCACCGGCGCGCCTGTCATAATGCGGACCGTCTCGCCCGCACCGATTGCGCCCTCAAAGACATGGCCCGCCGCCTCGTGCCCTACGACGGAAAGCGTCACCGGAGTGTCACCGGTGGCCGCAGCAAGATCGGCTGCGCGCACGGCATACCCGTCCATGGCGCTGTTGGCAAACGGCGAAATGTCGATATCGGCCACAGCATCCTCGGCCAAGGGAAAACCAGCCGCCTGCCACACGGGAATCTCGACGAGGTCCGTCGGAGCAACGTGCGACATAACAATCGACTGCGCGTCCTCCAGCGGAATGAGTTTCTCTGCCATATGCACCTCTTAATGCCACGGCGCACAACAGGGGCGCCAATTCTTTATGCTTGTCTCAGTATAATCCCCCGACGCGCGACCGCGATTTGGCCTGTACCCGCAAATACACCTGTCGGCCGCAAGCCGCGAAACAGAATGGAAACCAACCCACCGGCTCGTCGCGTTTACCGCGTTTTATAATGCTTGCGTTGCAACCTAAAAGAGGAACGTATGGCTCATAACGACAAAACCGAAAGCGCAAACGAAGCGCAGGATCATTCCCAGCCGCTCGACGATGGCGGCTTTTTCTCCCTGAACGACGTCATCATGGCAGGCAGGCATCAGCTCACCCGCTCCGAGCATCTCTTGGCTGCCGACACGCGCCGCAACGTCCGCAACCTACTCGCGAGCGCCAAGTTGCTCGCGCTCGTCGTCATCGTCTCGCTCGCCATGGGCGTTGCCGCTTGGGCGTTTTTGGCCTCGCTGAATATCGCGACCGACTATCGCGAGCACCATGCGTGGATTTACGCACTGCTTCCCGTTGTGGGCGTTGCCACCGCATGGGTGTACAAAAACCACGGTCTTGCCGCCAAACGCGGTAACAACCTGGTCATCGACTCCGCCCTGGGCACACGCCTCATCCATATGCGCATGGCCGTCCTCACGTTTGTGTGCTCCACGCTCACGCACCTCACCGGCGGATCGGCCGGTCGCGAGGGAGCCGCGGTGCAGATTGGCGGCACCATCGCCAGCAACATCTCGAGCCTCACCCACCTCAAAAAGCATGATCACCACGACCTCATGCTCGCCGGCATCTCGTCGGCCTTTGGCGCCGTATTCGGCTCGCCCCTTGCCGGAGCTTTCTTTGGCATGGAGATGTGCTTTATCGGCAAGATCGACTACACCGCGGGGATCTACTGCCTGGTCGCCTCGTTTACCGGCTACTTTACATCACTCGCCCTGGGTACCGAGTACGAAGCGAATGTCATCGCCAACGTCCCCGACATGACACCACGGACGATCGTCATCGTTGTTATCAGCGCCATTACCTTCGGTCTCACCGCACGTCTCTTTGCCTGGTCGGTTCGAACCGTCAAGAGCCTGTACGGTCGCTTTATCACCAATTACCTCGTTCGCGCACTTATAGGCGCACTCGTGGTTTTGGCCGCCTATGCCCTCCTCGACGCCTGGGACTACGCCGGCCTTTCCACGTGGCTTTCCGGCGCCGGATTTGCCGGCAACACCACCCTGGCGGACGCAGCCATCAAGTTGGTCGTCACAGCGCTTACCCTGGGCGCGGGCTTCCAAGGCGGCGAGGTCACTCCCCTGTTTGGCATCGGTGCGGCGCTCGGCGGCTGGATCGGTTGCCTCGTCGGAATCGACCCCAGCTTTCTGGCAGCGCTGGGTATGCTCGGCGTGTTCTGCGCCGGCCTCAACGTGCCCATCACCACCTGCATGATGGCCATCGATCTGTTCCACGGCACGGCCGCCGGGTTCTTTGTCATCGTGGCCTTTATCAGCTATCTCGTCGGCGGCCACCGCGGCGTGTACCCCGCCCAGCGCATCATCTCACCCAAGCGTCGTTCGCTTATTGTGGATGAGGGCGGTACGGTAGCGGATGCTATCGAGCGCCACAACGACCTGATAGAGTAGACGTAAGTATTCGCCGTGCAGCCACAATCGGGGGCAATTAGACCTGAGCGCGACCGCACTGTCACGTCATACGCCGGGAGTCGCCCCATGCACGCAACTGATTTTGGTCGCACGCTCATCATCGCCAACCCCGCCGCCCAGTCAGGTGTGGCGCGCGAGGTCGCTGAGCGCCTGCAGCGCTTTTTGGACATGACTGCACGCGCATCCCAGTTTGACCTGGTGCTGACCGAGCGAATGGGACATGCCAAGGAACTTGCCGCACGGGCCCAAGGATACCGCACGGTTATCGCACTCGGCGGCGACGGCGTGATCCACGAGGTCGTCAACGGGCTTATGACGCAAAAGGAGGACACCCGCCCCGCCCTTGCCGTCCTACCCGTGGGATCCGGCAACGATTTTGCCCAAACGCTCGGTATCGACGATTTTTCCGGCAAAGATTTTGGCGCGCTGCTCACCTGCGAGCTGCAGCGTCAGGACATCGGGCGCATTCGCTCGTGGAGCCCCGCGAGCGGCAGCGGCGAGGCTGCCGTTGAGTACTACGATCAGACGCTTTCGGTCGGCATCGATGCCGCCATCGGCCTGGGCACCACCGAGCTGCGCAAAAAGACCGGCTTGACGGGCGCTCCGCTCTACACTCTCTCGGGACTTGAGCAGTTTGGCCTGCGCTATCGCAACTACCCCATGACGGTCAGCTTTGACGGCACGCCCGCCGAGCGCGTGCGGGCGATTATCATGGCCATCCAGCTGGGGCCCACCTATGGCTCTGGCTATCGCATCTGTCCCAACGCCGACCCGTGCGACGGCATGCTCGACGTTTGCTACGCCTGCGGCCCCGTCCCCCGTGCGGTCGCCCTGCCCATGTTCCTTTCGGCCAAGGACGGCCACCATACCAAGCTGCCACCGGTTCGCATGCGCCGCTGCCGTCATGCCGAGTTCACGTTCGAGGAGCCCGACTACCCCATTCAGGCCGACGGCGAGCCCATCGTCGCCTCGCGCATCGAAGTGGACATCCTTCCCGCCGTCCTCGAGGTCTGGCACCCAACCCGCTAACCCCACCTAAGTTGCGGTGAAATAGGGACTGTTTATGCAGCTAAAGCCGCAAAACAGTCCCTATTTCACCGCAACGTATTGAGGAGATCATTCCTCCCCGCCCGGCTTGCGACGGTTGGCCTTTTTAATCGCGTTGAAGTGCTTGTCATTGAGCCTGCGCTGGCGCGATCGCTGTGGCACCTTGGTCTTAACGCGACGCCGCGGCGGACGGCCACGACGCTCAAGCTCTGCCCTCAGCTTACGCAGACAGCAGCTGCGATTCTGAAACTGACTACGGCTCTCGCGCGCCGTCACGACAATCCCCGTGGGCCCATGCTTCATGCGTACCGCCGAGTCCGTCGTGTTCACGCCCTGTCCGCCCGGACCCGTCGCGCGAAACACCTGCACCTCGCAATCGCGTGCCAACTCCTCGACCGACATCTCTGCATAGCGCGCATACTCGCGCCATCCCATCTTGTTCTCGCCCATATCAACACCTCCCCTCATACAAAAAAATGTGACAAAGGGAAAGCCCCTTTGTCACATCGCATACCAATCGCTTATGTCGCGCGCTTAGGCGAAGGTGATCTCGCCGGTCTCACAGTCCATATCGGCGATACGGGCCAGGCTCTCGACGCGGAAGCCACGCTCGCGGAGCTTATCGCCACCGCCCTGGAAGCCCTTCTCCACCGCAATGCCAATACCGGACACCTCGGCACCCGCAGCCTCGCAGATCTTGATAAGGCCCTCGAGCGCGCAGCCGTTGGCCAAGAAGTCGTCAATAATCAGGACCTTGTCGCCCTCGGACAGGAAGCGCTTGCCGACGATGACCGGGTACTCCTTCTGCTTGGTAAAGGAGTAGATGGTCGTGGCATACTGCTCGCCGTCAAGGTTGATGGACTGGGCCTTCTTGGCAAAGACCACCGGCACGCCGCCAAAATGCTGGGCTGCAATGCAAGCCATGCCAATGCCCGAAGCCTCGATCGTCAGGATCTTGTTGATCTCGACACCCTCGAACAGACGGGCCCACTCGGCGCCCATGTGGTCGAACAGCTCAACGTCGCACTGGTGGTTGAGGAAGGCATCAACCTTAAGGACGTTACCGGCCTTTACGATGCCGTCATGGCGAATACGATCCTCAAGCTCCTGCATGGCGCAACCCCTTCTCGCGGCAACGATACCGCGCGATTAATAAACGTTGTTCGATAGTCTACCACGGACCGACCCCCGACCGCCCCACAAGCCGTATCGCACCATAAAGCTGCAAGACCAGTAGACAGGCCCGATTCGTGGCAGACAGCCTCCCAACACGCTAATGCCGGGTGCGCGTCCTCACCAAACGTACCAATGTGAGCGCAAAGCCCACGGTAGCAACGGCCATCAGCACGTAGAATACCAAACGGAAGCCAAAGAGGAACACGTCCGGACGACCCGCCACATAGCTCGTGACCGTCTTGCCCATCGCCGCGCTCGTCTGTCCATACAGGATGCGCGACGCCGCCGTAATACCCAGCGCTATGCCCGCATAGCGCGCCAAGCTGCTCAAGCTGCCCGCAAAGCCAAGCGCCTCACGCGGAGCCGAACCCATATACAGCGAATTATTGGGACTCTGGAAGATCGACGTGCCGCACGACATAAACGCAACGCAGCACACGATCATCAAGATGGAAGAGCGCTCGTCAAGCGTGCTCACCGCAAAGAGACCGCACACGTACACGCCCAGGCCAACGGCCGTGGGCGCTTCACAACCAACACGGTCGGACACCGAGCCCGAAAGCGGGCCCACAAAGGCATTCACGACCGGCATCGCCAAAAACAACAGGCCGGAGATATCGGAGCTAAAGCCGTGGGCGTCCTGAAAGTAGAACGGCAGCACAAACTCGGAGGCACCGATACCCACGAACACGATAAGCATGCAAGCCAGGTTAATCGTGAAAGCCGAGCTCGCAAAGCAGCGACGCGCCGCCTCTGTCAACGGCATAGGGCGTTCGCCAGCCTCCGGCTTCACATGCGGCAGCGTATAGAGTCCCACGATAAACGAGATTACGCCAATGGGCAGATTGATAAGGAAGATGCTCTCCCAGGGAAAGCTCGCCACCAGCACGCCGCCGAGCACGGGGCCGCACATCATGCCAAGAGCCACAAAGGTCGCCAGAATGCCCATGGCACGGCCGCGCTCACGCGCCGGAAACGACTCGGTGATGATGCCCATATTGTTGGCCATCGCGGCGGCACAGCCAATGCCCTGCACGAAACGCGCCAAGATAAGCACCTCAAGCGAAGCCGAAAGCCCGCAAAGCAACGAGCCACCCGTAAAGACGATTACACCAAGCTGGAACACATTCACCTTGCCGCGCACATCGCCCAAGCGGCCAAACGGCAGCATGGCGACGCACGTCGCGAGCAGATACACCGAGCTCACGAGCTGAATGCGGTCGAGACCCACCCCCAGCTCCTTTTGCATCACTGGGAGCGCCACCGTCACGATGCTCGCATCCAGACACGCCATAAAGGTCATGACGAGCACGGTGAACAGAATCGCCCATTTATTCTTACCGTGGGTGTCGCCCTCTAGGGCAATGTGTTCGCGGCGCAGCTGCTCGGCAGTTTTCTCCATGTATATCCTTTCTATCGTGCAACGCAAAAACGGGACCCCAATCGCCTACAAACGGACACGATCGGGGTCCCGCCTACGGAATCGGAACTATGAGGACGTCGTCAGCCGAAAAGCCGCCCCACGCCCCGCACGCACGCTAGCCTAGCACTGCTCGAGCGCCTGCTCAAGGTCGGCAATCAGATCGGCCGTGTCCTCAAGGCCGCACGACAGGCGCACCATGTCGGCGGAGATGCCGCAGGCGATGAGCTCCTCGTCGTTCATCTGGCGATGGGTGGCGTTTGCCGGGTGCAGGCAGCAGGTGCGGGCATCGGCCACGTGCGTGGCAATCTGGGCGAGCTTAAGACTCTTCATAAAGGTCTCGGCCGCCGCACGACCACCGGTAAAGCCAAAGCTCACGACGCCGCAGGTACCGTTGGGCATGTACTTCTGAGCCATGTCGTAGTACTTGTCGCCCTCCAGGCCCGGATAGCTCACGAAGCGCACTTTGGGGTGGCCCTGAAGGAACTTGGCGACCGCCAGACCGTTCTCGCAATGGCGCGGCATACGCACGTGCAGGCTCTCGAGCGAGCTGTTCAGGAAGAACGCCGCCTGCGGGTTCTGCATGGGGCCGAGGTCGCGCATGAGCTGCGCGGTGGCCTTGGTAATGAAGGCGCCCTCGCGACCGAACTTCTCGGCATACGTCACGCCGTGATAGCTCTCGTCAGGCGTGGTGAGACCCGGGAACTTGTCCGCATGGGCCATCCAGTCAAACTGGCCGTGGTCGACGATCACGCCGCCCAGGTAGGCCGCATGTCCATCCATGTACTTGGTGGTGGAGTGCGTAACGATGTCGGCGCCCCACTCAAAAGGACGGCACATCACGGGCGTCGGGAAGGTGTTGTCGACCATCAGCGGTACGCCGTGGTCGTGCGCGGCCTTGGCAAAGCGCTCAATATCGAGCACGGCAAGGGCGGGATTGGCGATCGTCTCGCCAAAGACGAGCTTGGTGTTGGGTTGGAAGGCTGCCTCGAGCTCTTCGTCGGTGCAGTCGGGGGCAACGAACGTGCAGGTCAAGCCCATACGACCCATGGTATGGGCAAGCAGGTTGTAGGTACCGCCGTAGATGGCAGAGCTTGCGACCACGTGATCGCCGGCACCGGCCACGTTAAAAATCGCGAGGAAGTTCGCAGCCATGCCCGAGCTCGTGAGCATCGCAGCGGTACCGCCCTCCATCTCGCAGATCTTGGCGGCAACCAAATCGCACGTGGGGTTCTGCAGACGGCTGTAGAAATAGCCCGACTCCTCTAGGTCAAACAGCTTGCCCATGTGCTCCGACGTGTCGTACTTCCACGTGGTGGACTGGTAGATGGGCACCTGGCGCGGCTCCGCATCTCCCGGGTGATAGCCGCCCTGAACACATGTGGTACCGATGGCCTGCTCGCTCATATCTTGCTCCCTTGCCTGGGTTACGTTTTATTCGGTTCACGATACCGCTACCCTGCACCCCTCTCAACCCATCCCCAAGGTAGGTTATGGGACAAATTGATCCGGGGCATTTATCTCAAGCCTTGGACATTTGCTCGACAGATAAAAATGAGGCGCACATGAAGCTCTCGATGATTACACGCACCGTCACGGGTACCATAGGCGGGTACACCGTGACCAAGGAGACAACGATGAAGCAAATCGATACGGCCCAGCTCGACATCAACGCCTGTCAGGCTCAGGCTGCCGAATACCACGCCCGCGGCTTTAACTGCGCCCAGGCTGTCGCCTGCGCGCTCGCGCCCGCCGTCGGACTCGACCCCCAGGTCGCCTTTACCCTCACCGAGGGCTTTGGCGCCGGCATGGGCGGCATGACCGAAACCTGCGGCGCCATCTCGGGCGCCGTGGCCATCATGGGCTTCGTGATGAGCGACGGCATGGAAAACCCCAAGACCAAGGGCCAGACCTACAAGCTGTCGCGCGAAATCGCCAAGCGTTTTGGCGAGAAGAACACGACGACCGTCTGCGGCACGCTCAAGGGCATCGGATCGGATAAGGGTCCGCTCCGCAGCTGCCCCGGTTGCATCGACGATGCCATCGAGATCGCCTGCGATGTGCTAAAGCAGCTCGCCGAGTAAACGGCGGCAACATAAATCGACGGCCGGCGCGCTTGGAATCAATCCAAAAGCACGCCGGCCGTCGCCGTTAGAACTCGGCAAATTCGGGAGCGCCGACCTCAATCTCCTCACGCCCCGCCATAAGCTCGCGCATCTTAGCGCAAAACGGCTCCTGCTCCCCCGCCTTAAACACCAAATGAAGTGTCACGGCGTCCGCGTAATCGGTATCCGAAACCTTGGCACCCGAATCCTGCGCCAAGCGAAGCACCTGCTCGTACTGCGGATAGGCCACATGCACGTCAACCGGCACGACGCTCGTCATCTCGACAATCTGCCTGGCCTCCTGAGCAGCTGCCACCGCCGCCTGCGTCGCGGCGGTATAGGCGCGCACCAAGCCGCCGGGCCCCAGCAGCGTACCGCCAAAATAGCGCGTCACCACGCAGCAAACATTTTTGAGCTCCGCGCCGCGCAACACCTCGAGCGTCGGCATGCCGCTCGTGCGGCTCGGCTCACCGTCATCGCTCTGGCGCTCGCGTCCATCGACCAAAATCCACGCGGGAACATTGTGTCGAGCGTCGTAATGACGCTTGCGAACCATCTCGATAAAGGCATTCGCCTCATCCTCGGACTCAATATGGACCAGCTGGGCAATAAACCGGCTCTTGCGGTCCACAAACTCGCCCGAAACCTCAATATTCGATTGCAGAGTAAAATAGCTGTCCAACAAAGCCCCTCAACAACAAGCAAAGCAACAAACAGCCTCAATAATACGGCAAAGGCCGCACCGATAACCCCGGTAAATAGAGCGCCGACGCCGATGACCAGGCAAAAACAGCGAGACGGCGTCAGCTGAGTCGATTTGGCCCGAAAGAGGAGGGAGCACGCCTTATGGCGGCGACCGACGAATGAGCGCCAAATCGGCCAGCTGACGCCGTCGAAGGCGAGAACCCGTCAGCGCGAGCAAGGTGCCTTGAAAGACGAGGGCATTGACCTTATGGTCATGCCCGAAGGCTTGAAAGGCAGATTGCCGCGCTGACGGGTTCGCAGCGTCAACAAAGTGCTGAGTGGGCCTATAAGCCGGGTTCTGTCGTGAACGGTCATTTATCTTGTCTGCACGTTACCGTGCAGTTCCACGCACGCTACCCGAACGCGGACCGGGCCGGCCCATAGCGTTCCTATTCGCGCTTGCTCCGGATGGGGCTTGCCAAGCCGCCGTGTTACCACGACGCTGGTGGTCTCTTACACCACCGTTTCAGCTTTTCCCTTTACGCCTTGCGGCGCAGGTGGGAGTCTTCTTTTCTGCGGCGCTTTCCGTCGGATCACTCCGCCCGGCCGTTAGCCGGCATCCCGCCCTCTGGAGCCCGGACTTTCCTCACGCGTGCTGCAAGCAGCACATCGCGCGACCGTCTGGCCCACTCAGCAGTGCAAGAGTGTAACACACCGTTGCCGCAGGCAATGGCACAACGCAATCGCTCGACACGATAAACCAAGAACCGCCATGCGTTACAATGGTCCTGTCGATGGGCAACGTCGTCAGTCGAGACGCGACCGCGCTCCGCACCCCTCCGTCTACTCGGTGTGTTCCCGCCTCCTCCCCAAGGCGGGATGTCGGCATTTTTTCATGCACCGACAACCCAATAGCCTGTGGACAGCACGGGCAGCATTGCGCACGGGTAGCATCGCGCGCCTCAGCAGCAAATGCAAAAAGGGACCCGTCCATTGCGGACGGATCCCTTAAAACAGGTGATCGTCAAACCGATTTACTCGGCGTCGGTCTCCTCGTCCTTCTTCTCGGAAGGAAGCGGGGTAACCTCGATCTCGACGCCCAGAGTCTCAGCAGCAGACTTCATGGACAGGGAGATGCGACGACGGTCGAGGTCGATCTCCATGACCTTGACCTGAACCTTGTCGCCCACGTGGGTGACCTGAGAAGGCTGGTCGACGTGCTTGTTGGCCATCTCGGAGATGTGCACCAGGCCCTCGATGCCCTCGCCCAGGTCGACGAAAGCGCCGAACGGGACAAGCTTGGTCACAGTGCCCTCGACGATAGCGCCGACGGGGTACTTCTTGACCAGTGCGCGCCACGGATCCTCGGTGGTCTGCTTGAGACCCAGGGAGATGCGCTCGCGGTTGAGGTCGACGTCGAGAACCTCGACCTCGACCTCCTGGCCGACCTTGACAACCTCGGAAGGATGGTTGACGTGGTTCCAGGAGAGCTCGGAGATGTGGATGAGGCCGTCGATACCGCCGAGGTCGACGAAGGCGCCGAAGTCGACGATGGAGGAAACGGTGCCCTGGAGACGCATGCCAGACTTGAGCTTGGACAGGATCTCGGAGCGCTCGGCCTTACGGGACTCCTCGAGCACGACGCGACGGGAGAGGACGACGTTGTTGCGGTTGCGGTCCATCTCGATGACGCGGGCCTCGATGCGGGTGCCCATGTAGGAGGTGAGGTCCTTGACGCGACGGAGGTCGACGAGGGAAGCAGGCAGGAAGCCACGCAGGCCGATGTCGAGGATCAGGCCGCCCTTGACAACCTCGATAACCTCGCCTTCGACGTTCTCGCCGGAGTTGAACTTCTCCTCGATGCGGTTCCAAGCACGCTCGTACTCGGCACGCTTCTTGGACAGAACCAGACGACCGTCCTTGTCCTCCTTCTGGAGAACCAGAGCCTCGATGGGATCACCGAGTGCAACGATGTCTGCAGGGTTAGCGTCCTTGCGGATGGACAGCTCGCGGACCGGGATAACGCCCTCGGACTTGAATCCGATGTCAACGAGCACCTCGTCATGCTCGATCTTAACGACAGTGCCGTTAACGAGATCGCCCTCATCAAAGTCGGTAATCGTACCGTCGATGAGGTTGTTCATCTCCTCCTCATTGACATCGTCAAGAGAGAAAATGGACGAGTTCTGAATCTCACTCAAAGGTGGACCCCTTTCGAACTACGGGGCCCCGATTGCTAGGACCTACAGAAGGGTGCGACAAGCACACAACGTTTAGGAACACTCGGGAGCCGACAGATACTAATGTGACGCTTATGCAATCACGTTCGTATAGGTTACGGGGAAATCATTTCGATTTCAAGCGTGAACTGCGATTTTTTACTCGTATGGAGACTTTTTCGCAATCCCTTGATTGTCATTTTCATTGCAACAGCCTCAGGACTCAGCGCAACGCGTTGC
>NZ_JADNDZ010000082.1 GCF_015552075.1 Collinsella aerofaciens | reverse complement strand
GGCATGACCAGAAGGTCTATGCCTTGCCTTTTTCATGCCAACTTGTTCGCCCTGGACGTCGCTCGCTGTCGTTGCCAAGGCATCGGCGTTGCCTTGATTAGCACTTGGGGACGGTCCTTTTCGTCGGGGGGCCTACCGGCTCATTGGGGGTTTGCGCCTTCCATGCATGACAGTCGTCTCTTTTATGTTTCCTTTAGCCGTTGCTGCCTAGGATGGGGGTTAGTCGACAGGAAGGGAGCACCGGGATGGACGACGCGAGCGAGCGTGCAATCGAAGAGGACATGCTCGATCAGTTCAACTACTTTGATGATGAGGACGAGGAATTGATCGACCGTCGCGAGCCGGCGGCGCTCGATACTTTCGACCTTATTGATGAAGAGCCCGACGAGGACGAGGTCGGATCAGCGGAGCCCCCACAGCCTTCGCGCCTTGACTCGCTGCTTTCGAGAGCCCCCATGCACCACGGCGTTCGTGCCGGCGCGCTCCATATGAAAACTGACTGGCACCAGATCGTGACGGCAGGCGATGAGCTTGCCGTCGATGCGCCACTCACCGATAAGTCATCCATCATCTGCCGCACCGGCATGCTTATGCTGGCAAGCGGAACAGGTGCCTGGCGCGTGCGCGATACCATGAATCGTGTTGCTGCCGTACTCGGCGTCACGATTCACGTCGACCTGAGTCTTCTGTCGTTTGAGTGCACTTGCATCGAAGATGGCCACTGCTTTAACGAGGTTGTCAGCCTGCCCACAACGGGAGTCAATACCCATCGCATTTGGATGATGGAGAGTTTCCTCAAGGAAATCGAGACCTATGGTCGTCGCTTCACGGTACACGAGTATCACGAGATGCTCAGGACCGTTGAGAGCTCAAAGCCTGATTACTCTCCCTGGCAACAGGGCCTTGCGGCAGCCTGTGCTTGCGGCGCCTTCGTCTTTTTGCTCGGCGGCGGCCCTATCGAGATGGCCTGCGCGTTCGTGGGCGCGGGTGTCGGCAACTTTGCCCGCTCCCATATTCTCAAGCAAGGCCTTGGTCAGTTCAGCGCGCTGACGACCGGCGTTGCGCTCGCTTGCGTTTCGTATCTGCTGGCATTGCTCGGCCTTGGCCAGGTCATACCGGGGGCAATGTCGCACCAAGAAGGCTATATCGGCGCCATGCTCTTTGTGATTCCCGGCTTTCCACTCATTACGGCAGGCCTCGACATCGCTAAGCTCGACATGCGAAGCGGTATCGAGCGCCTTTCATATGCCGTATCGATTATTGTGATGGCGACCCTCGTAGGTTGGATGGTTGCCGAGTGTGTTGGCCTGGCGCCGGACGACTTTGCCCCACTGGGCCTTTCGCCGCTTGCCCTTACGCTCCTGCGCGTGGTGATGAGCTTCGTTGGCGTATTCGGCTTCTCGGTGATGTTCAACAGCCCGGTAAAGATGGCCGCGGCAGCTGGGTTGATCGGCGCCGTGTCCAATACCCTGCGTCTGACCCTTGTCGATGCGCCGACGATGATTCCCTTCCTGGGCCTCAGCACGGGAATGCCTCCCGAGGCAGCAGCGTTTATCGGCGCGCTGGTATCGGGGCTGCTCGCAAGCTTGGCTGAAGTCAAGCTCACCTACCCGCGCATCGCCCTCACGGTGCCTTCGATTGTCATTATGGTGCCGGGCTTGTATCTGTATCGCTCGATGTATTACATGTGCACCTTCGACACGGTCAATATGCTCGGCTGGTTTGTGCGCGCAGTGCTCATCGTAGCGTTTCTGCCCGTTGGACTGGGTGTGGCGCGTACGCTCACCGACCCTCGCTGGCGCCACACCAGCTAATTGGTGCAAAGGGGACAGGTTACTTTGCACCCCCAATGAGTTGCGGTGAAATAGGGACTGAATTGCTGCTTAAAGGGTCAAAACAGTCCGTATTCCACCGCAACTTATGGGGTCGGGGGGGGGGGGATTATTGGTGCCCTGCATCTCCATAAACTCAACGCTTACGAAGCGCGCGCCGTTCGTGTTAGGGTAGTTCCACCACATAAGTAGTCGCAGACGCACGTACCACGGGCGGGCGAGATGAAGTCCCAACAGCTCCATCTTGCCCGCCCGTTTTTGTTGCGTGGTGCCGCGGCGTAACACAGAAAGGACAATGCCCTTTATGCCTATCAACAAACGAGAGAGCCTGCTGTTCACCTTTATCATGTGCTTTTGCATGGTGCTCTGGATGAGCATCTACAACGTTGCCCTGCAGCATGGGGCCATCAACGGCGAGGTTGTTGCCGCCGCGTGGCTCGGCTTCCCCGTTGCCTACATTTTTGCCATGTGCTGCGACTGGTTTGTTGCCAGCCCCCTTGCCAAGGGTTTCGCCTTTAAATTCCTGGTCACGCCGGGCAAGAGTTCGCCGCTTGCCATGACGCTGCCGTCAGCTCCTGCATGGTCGTTCCCATGGTCATCATCATGTCGCTGTACGGTGCCTGTGAGGGTCTGACGCACATGCCCGGCGGCATCCTTGCGAACCTGTATTCCGTGCCCGCGATCTGGATGATCAACATCCCGCATAATTTTGTGATGGCGCTGCCGTGGAACCTTTTGGTAGCCGGTCCGATTTCCCGCTTCGTCTTCCGTCGCGCCTTCCCTGTGGGGACGGTTTTCGAGGAGGAGCATGCCGAGCTCTTGGAGCAGGCTATGGCTCCTGAGTGCGAGTAGCTCGCTTAGGGATCTGCTGAGCGCGGGCGACTTGCTTGGTTGGAGCCCAAAGCGTGGATAGCTCTCTCGGCGACATCGCGGGCGTGAGCGGTGCGCATGACCGGAGGGCCCGTGCTGCTCCGTTGCCCGACGTGCTAGCGCGCAGAACAATCTGTTGGTGCATTCGGCGGCTGCTGAAGCGTTTCGGCAGCCGCTTTTTATACGGAGTTTAAATACAACAGTCTGTTGTATTACGTAGAGTGGTATATCTCTAGCGGGAAAAATGCGAGAGACGGAGCATTATGGCGTTGCTAGTAGGACTGGACGTAGGGTCGACGACGACCAAAGTTTACGCGATGCACGAGGATATGACCGAGGCGTGGTGGGGATATCGCCGCCACGGGGCGTGTCAGACAGCGAGCGTGCGCGCCATGCTCGGCGAGCTCGCCGAGCGCTTTCCCCATGAGTCGCTGCGCGTTGCGGTGACCGGCTCGGGTGCGCGCGATATCGCGACCGCGCTGGGCGCCTCGTACGTTCAGGAGGTGGTCGCCAACGCGCTCGCGATCAGCAGGTTCTATCCGCAGACGCGCTGCGCCATCGAGCTGGGCGGCCAAGACGCCAAGATGATCTTCTTCCGCACCAACGATAAGGGAGACATCGAGGTTGCCGACATGCGCATGAACGGCTCGTGCGCAGGCGGTACCGGTGCATTTATCGACGAGATGGCAAAGCTCATGGGGGTCGGCACCGAATCGGGCGAGTTCGAGCAGCTCGCAAGCCGGGGAACGACCGTCCACGAGGTCTCGGGCCGCTGCGGCGTGTACGCAAAGACCGATATCCAGCCGCTGCTCAACGAGGGCATTCCTGCCACCGACCTGGCGCTTTCGGCGCTTCACGCGGTCGCCCGCCAAACGATCGGCGGTCTGGCCCAGGGTATCGACATCGAGCCGCCGGTAATCTTCGAGGGCGGTACGCTCGCCTACAACCCCACACTGGTCCGCGTGTTCCGGGAGCAACTGAATCTATCGGACGATCAGGTTATCGTCCCGCGCGATCCGCAGATCATGGTCGCGCGCGGTGCCGCCCTGTCGCTGACTGACATGTTCGCATCGTCCCAACCGATCGACCTTCCCGACGCTTTTGTCCGGCTGGATAAGCTCGAGACGGTCGCGCCCGCAAGCGGGGAGGGACGTCTTGCCCAGCCCTTTTTTGCCACACCTGCCGAGCAGGCGGATTTTACGGCACGCCATGGCAAAGAGACGCCGGCAAAGGGTCCGGATGCGTATGCGCCCGGAGAGACGGTGCGTGTGGCGCTCGGTATCGATTCGGGGAGCACGACGACCAAGTTCGCCCTGGTCGATGAGGCGGGTGAGCTTGTCGATTCGTTCTACGCGTCTAATAACGGCAGACCGCTCGACGTCGCCCAACAGGGTCTTGTCAGCTTGAAGAACCGCTGGGAGACAGCGGGAGTCACGCTTGCGATCGATGCCGTGGGCACCACGGGATACGGCGAGGAGCTTTTCGCGCGCGCGTTCCACGCCGACTACCATACGGTCGAGACGGTCGCGCACGCCCGCGCCGCGTGCGCATGCGTTCCCGATGCGACCTTCGTGCTCGACATCGGCGGACAGGATATGAAGGCCATCTGGCTCAACCACGGCGTGCTGACCGATATCGTCGTCAACGAGGCGTGCTCTGCGGGCTGCGGCTCGTTCCTCGAGGGTTTTGCCAAAAACCTCGGAATAGCCGTTGAGGATATCGCGACCGAGGCATTTTCGTCCAAAGCCCCCGCCGTTCTCGGCAGCCGCTGCACGGTGTTCATGAACAGCAGCGTCGTTTCCGAGCAGCGGCGCGGTAAGGGTCCGGGCGACATCATGGCCGGTCTCTGCCGTTCGATTATCGAGAACGTGTTCACCAAGGTCATTCGCGTTTCAAATCTCAACCGTCTGGGCGACAAAGTCGTCGTCCAGGGCGGCACGTTCCGAAACGACGCGGTGCTGCGCGCATTCGAGCAGTATCTGGGCAAACCCGTCACGCGTGCGCCCCACCCGGGGCTGATGGGCGCTATCGGTATCGCCCTGCTCGCGCGCGAGGAATGCCGCAAGGGCGACGCCGGCACGTCGTTTATCGGGCTCGATGCCGTGGAGCGCTTCGAGCATCGCGAGTTCGGCGGCGTTACCTGCCGTCGGTGCAACAACCGCTGCCAGCGCGCGGTCGTGGCATTTGGCGACGGCTCGCTTTACGTCACGGGCAATCGCTGCCCGCGCGGCGGCGCCATCTCATGGGATGAGCTCGTGCGCGAGGTTCCCGCGGCGGAGGAGCTGCGTCCGCAGGGTGCTTGCGAGGCACAGGCACCCGGCACGGGGCGCGACCGGACCGCGGCTGCCCCCAATCTCTTTGTCGACCGCGAGAAGCTGCTGTTCGAGTCGTACCCCACGGTTCCCGTCTGCGGGGGGCGCGATGTCACGATCGGCATTCCCCGTGTGCTCGAGTTCTGGGACGCCATGCCGTTCTGGTCGACGTTCTTCAGCACGCTCGGCTTTAAGGTGCGCGTCTCGGGACGCAGCACCAAGGCGATGTACGAGCGCGGTCTGGCGCACGTCACATCCGACACCGTGTGCTTCCCGGCCAAGCTCGTCCACGGGCACATCCGCAATCTCGTCGACGCCGGCGTCGACCGCATCTTCATGCCCATCATCACGACGGTGCCCACCGAAAACACCGCCTCTACCAGCGAGTGGATGTGCGCCGTCGTAAAGGGATACCCCTACGTGATGCGCAATTCCGATAACCCGGAGGAGCGTTTCGGCGTTCCGTTCGATACGCCGCTGTTCCACTGGTACGACGAGGGCGACCGAAACCGCCAGCTCAAGGCGTGGTGCAAGGAGACCTTCGATATCGATGCCGACCTGGTTGCCAAGGCGACCGAGCAGGCGGACCGCGCGCAGGAGACGTTTGAGAACCAGCTGCAGCTGCGCGGCAGGCAGGTGCTCGAGAACGTGCGCGAGGACGGCGGCTACGCGGTGGTGATCGCTTCGCGCCCGTACCACAACGACCCGCTGGTCAACCACGGGCTGCCCAAGCTCTTCTCTGAGCGCGGCATCCCCGTGCTGACGCCCGATGCGGTGCCGGGGGTCTGCAACGTCGATCTTTCCAACAGCCGCATCGACATCGTGAACAACTACCATGCGCGCATGCTGTCGTGCGCGGTCATCGTCGCATCGACGCCCGAGCTCGAGCTCGTGCAGATGGGCAGCTTCGGCTGCGGCCACGATGCGTATCTCACCGACGAGATCGCGCGCATGATGGGTGAGATGGGCTCCAAGGTTCCGATGATGATCAAGCTCGATGAGAGCGACGTCGCCGGTCCCATGGGCATTCGCGTGCGTTCGTTTATCGAGTCGGTCAACCGTCGTCGCGCGGAGGAGCGTGCCGAGGGCGCCCGGGTGCACGCGGTCCATCCGCTCGACGACCCGTATAAGGTCAAGTACACCAAGCGCGACCGGCACGACAAGATCGCGCTGGTCCCCAACACCTCCCATGCGTTCTGCAGGCTCATGACCGCGGCGATGCGCAATCAGGGCGTGCGCGCCGAGGCCCTTGATATCGGGCGCGAGGATGCCATCCGCCTGGGCAAACGCTATGTGCACAACGACATCTGCTTCCCCGCGCAAATCGTGATCGGCGAGGCGCTCGCGGCACTCGAGAGCGGTAAGTACGACCCGCACGACGTCGCCGTGGTGACTGGCAAGTATATCGGCGACTGCCGCCTGACGCACTACATGCCCCTGCTGCGCCGCGCGCTCGACGACGCGGGATACGACTATGTCCCGGTGCTCACCAACGACGACGTCGATGCCCACAATGCGCATCCGGGCTTCAAGCTCGGCCTTGGCCCGAGCATCCAGATCGCCTACGGTCTTCCCATGATCGATGCCCTCGAGGCCATGCTTAGGCGCATCCGTCCCTACGAGCTCGAGAAGGGCGCGGCGGACGCTGCGTTCGACCGCGCGCTCGATGAGGTTATCGAGGGCATGGAGCGCTCCGGGCTGAGAGGCCAGGCGACGGGCTTCAAACGCGCGCTTGCGATCATGGACGCCGTTCCGTACGACCGCTCGAACCCGCATCCGACCGTTCTCATCGTGGGCGAGTACCTGCTCAATTTCCATCTCGGCGCCAACCACGAGATCGAGCGCTACCTCGAGGACAACGGGCTCGAGGTCATCGAGGCGCGCATGACCGACGTGATCCGCAAGACCTATTTCTACAAGCATGCGCAGTCGCGCGAGTTCCACGTCGACCTGTCGCTGCCCGAAAAGGCCTGGTACGCCACAGCGGACAACCTGTTCGAGCTCGCGCACGACCGTTGCGACCGCCTGGGCGCGGCGAGCCCGCTCTACGAGCCGCCGACGCGCATGCCCGAGCTCGTGCGCGCGAGCGATAAGATCCTGCACCATACGTTCGATGCGGGCGAGGGCGTGCTGATTCCGGCGGAGATCCTCGAGCACGCCAAGCGCGGCTGCCGCAACTTCGTGATCCTACAGCCGTTCGGGTGTCTGCCCAACCATGTCGTGGGGCGCGGGCTCATCCATGCGCTCAAGGAGCAGTATCCCACGGCGCAGTTCCTGCCGCTCGACTACGATCCCGACGTGAGCTTCGCCAACGTGGAGAACCGTCTTCAGATGCTCATCATGAACGCCAAGGCGCAGGGGTGCGGTGAGGCGCATGGCGAGACCGCGTAAGGACGCCGATGCGCCCGATGCACGCACCCGTATCATCGAGGCGTTTTGGGAGCTCATCGAGAACAACAGCATCTTCGAGCTGTCGGTTGGCGAGGTGACCCGCGCCGCCCAGTGCAATCGCGGAACGTTTTACTACTATTTTCACGATTTCGATGAACTCGTCGCCATCGCCATAGCCCAGCTGCTGCAGGATAACGAGCTCATCACCGATGCCCTCTGGCATTTTTCGAGCAAGGGCGACCTTTCGGCGTTCGACCGGCGCGACGTCCGCTGCCTGCTGCGGCGCATCGTCATCACCATGAGGGCGGGTGCCGCCGAGCAGGTCGTGCAGGGCATCCATACGATCATCATCGACCGCGTGAGAGAGATCGTCCACCCCGACGGAGAAGAGCTCAAGGCAGATTCGAGCTTTGCGGTGGGCTTTCTGGTCTCGGGCATCATGGGCTTTGTGATGGCGGTCGGCTTTGCCCGGGAGGGCGGCGAGGAGATAGACCTCGAGCGGCTGGGGGACAGCGCGTGCGCGTACCTGAGGGCGGTCGCCATGCAGACGGTGGAAACGGTCGCGCAAGTCGAGGGCGTCGATACATCCGAACTGCTCGAACGCGTCTCCAAGGAGGCCGATGCCTATCGCGCATCGCGTGCGACGAGTCCCGACGTGGTGAAAGACGCCTAGGGTTTCTCTTGCGGGGCGCCTGTCGCGCATCGCGCGGTGAGTCCCGCGATGCGGTCATAACCTGCATTCATGTGAGCCGGGTTTATAGATATTCCTCCAGCTGTTAACATAGACAACCTGTGGGTAAAGAGACAAAAGCGCCGCCGACGGGCGGGCTTTTGATTTCGATGAACTCATGTAAGGAAACGAGCATGTTAGATAGATTTACCGATCGCGCGCGTAAGGTCATGTCCATGGCCAAGCAAGAGGCGCTTGATCTTCATTCAAATAAGGTGGGCACCGAGCACCTGCTGCTCGCGCTTGCCAAGGAGGACGAGGGCATTGCCGCCGAGGCACTGCGTTCGCTCGACATCTCCTACGATGACATCATGGATACTCTCAAAGAGGTCCAGACCACGGTTCCCGAGCCCAGCGAGGAGACCGAGGCGGCCAAGCTCGCCTTTACGCCGCTCGTCATTAGCGTGATGGAGCGTTCGTTCCGCGTGGCGCGTGAGAACAACCAGACCTACGTGTCGACCGAGCACTTGCTGATCGGCATCGTCGAAGAGGGCAACGGCATGGCCATGGACATCCTCATGCGCCTGGGTGTGTCGTCCGCCTCCATCAAAAAGGCTATCGAGAAACTCACCGCCAAGGACCAGGACAAGAAGCGTCCGCTCGCCGGCGCCGGTGCCGGTCGTCCCGGTGCGGGCCTGCCGTTCTTTAGCGGCTCGGATGCCTCTCAGCAAAAGGGGAGTGGCACCGATACACTTAAGCAGTTCGCGACCAACCTCACGCAGAAGGCGCGCGACGGCGAGCTCGACCCTGTAATCGGTCGCGAAAAGGAAGTCCAGCGTATGATGGAAATTCTTTCGCGCCGCACCAAGAACAACCCGCTCATTCTGGGCGACCCCGGCGTGGGCAAGACGGCCATCGTCGAGGGCCTGGCTCAGCAGATTGCAGCCGGCAACGTGCCCGAGAACCTCATGAACCAGAATATTTGGACGCTCGACCTGCCGGGCCTCGTGGCGGGTGCCAAGTATCGCGGCGAGTTTGAGGAGCGCCTCAAGAACGTGATCCAGGAGGCCACCGAAGCCGACGACGTCATCCTGTTTATCGACGAGATGCACACCATCATCGGTGCCGGTTCTGCCGAGGGCTCCATCGACGCGAGCTCCATGCTCAAGCCCGTGCTCGCGCGCGGTGCCTTCCAGATTATCGGCGCCACCACGGCCGAGGAATTCCGCAAGTACCTCACCAAGGACCCGGCCTTCGAGCGTCGCTTCCAGACCATCGATGTCGAGGAGCCGAGCGTCGAGGACACGGTCAAGATCCTGACCGCGCTCAAGCCGCGCTACGAGGAGCACCACCATGTGCGCTATACGCAAGGTGCTATCGAGGCCGCCGCGAACCTTTCCAACCGCTACATCCAGGATCGCTTCCTGCCCGATAAGGCCATCGACCTCATCGACGAGGCCGGCGCCCGCGCTCGCATCGCCGCGAATCGCGCGCCCGAGCCGGTGCGTGAGGCCGAGCATCGCGTGGAGGAGCTTAAGGCCGCCGCGCAGGAGGCCACCGAGAGCGACGACATGAACAAGGCCGCCGAGATCACCGAGCAGCAGAAGGCCGCCGAGATTGAGCTCGCCGAGGCCAAGGCCGCCTGGACCGCCGAGCTCGACGCCAGCCCGCTCACCATCGATGTCTCCCAGATCGCCGACATCGTGTCCGTGACTTCGGGCGTGCCGGTGTCTTCGCTTACCGAGAGCGAGAGCCGTCGCCTGCTGCAGGCCGAAAGCGTGCTCAAGACGCGCATCATCGGTCAGGATGAGGCTGTCGAGGCAGTTGCCAAGGCCGTGCGCCGCAGCCGCTCGCCGCTCAAGGACCCGCGTCGCCCCGGCGGCAGCTTTATCTTCCTGGGTCCCACCGGCACGGGCAAGACCGAGCTCGCCAAGACGCTCGCCGAGTACCTCTTTGGCAGCAAGGATGCGCTCATCAGCTTCGACATGTCCGAGTTCGGTAGCGAGTTCGAGGTCTCCAAGCTCATCGGTAGCCCTCCGGGTTACGTCGGTCACGACGAGGGCGGCCAGCTCACCAAGGCCGTTCGTCGTCACCCGTACTCGGTCGTGCTGTTCGACGAGATCGAGAAGGCGCACCCCGATATCTTCAACATCTTGCTGCAGGTGCTGGAGGAGGGCCGCCTGACCGATAGCCAGGGCAAGACGGTCGACTTCCGCAACACCGTGATCATCATGACGTCCAACGTGGGCGCTCGCGAGATTGCGCAGGATGCGAGCGTGGGCTTTGGCACCACCGGCGAGCAGGGCCTCACGTCGAGTGAGATCCGCGGCCGCGCGATGGGCGAGCTCAAGCGCCTGTTCCGCCCCGAGCTGCTCAACCGTATCGACGACATTGTGGTGTTCCAGAAGCTCTCGGGTGAGAATCTCACCAAGATCGCGCACCTGCTGGTGGACGACCTGCGTCAGCGTTTGATTGCCAACTGCATGAACATCAAGCTCACCGATGCGGCCTATGACAAGATCGTGGCCGAGGGCACCGACCTCACCAACGGTGCGCGTCCGCTGCGCCGTGCTATTCAAAAGCTCATCGAGGACCCGCTGTCCGAGGAGCTTCTGGCCGGCGAGTGGGGCGAGGGCGATACCGTCCTGTGCGACGTGGCCGATGGCAAGTTTGTCTTTAGCCACGGCACGGGCGAGATCCCGGCACCGCGTCCGGCGGGCACGCTCGGTGGCGATACCGCCCCGGCGGCACCGCACACCGGCAACGCCGCGTCCGTGAGCGGCGGCGTGACCTCGGGCCCCGGCGGCATGATGCAAGCCGGTTCCGGCGCGCTGTAGGGCGTGGCGACAATTTGATACGCGCAATCGAGGCGCTCTGGCAAGGGCGCCTCGATTTGTAGAACTGCGAAGTTGTGACCGTTACGCTATGCGGTCCACCGTTAGCCGATGATGCGAGGGCGCTCGGCGTTTTCGACTGGTTTATGCACGTAAAGTCTGGGAATATACAAGTCGCATGTCTTACTGTCTAACCAGTTGCGCCAAGGAGGCACCATGGACTACAAGATTACCGGCTACGAGCCCGCCCAGCTGTTCCATTTCTTTGAGGAGGTCAGCGCGATCCCCCGTGGGTCTGGCAACGAGAAGGGCATCAGCGATTTCCTGGTCGCGTTTGCCAAGGAGCGCGGTCTCGATGTGTATCAGGATGAGGTCTACAACGTCATCATTCGCAAGCCCGCATCTGCCGGCGCCGAGAATGCCCCGACCGTGATGCTGCAGGGCCACATCGATATGGTGTGCGACAAGTTGGGCTCCGTTGAGCACGACTTTACGACCGATGGTATCGACCTGGTCGTCAAGGACGGCGTCCTCACCGCTAACGGTACCACTCTGGGCGCCGACAACGGTATTGCCGTCGCTCTGATGCTCACTGTTCTCGATGACGATTCGATCGTTCACCCCGCCCTCGAGTGCGTATTCACCACCGACGAGGAGACTGGCCTGGTCGGCGCCGAGACGCTCGACAAGTCCCAGATTAGCGCCCGCACCATGATTAACCTTGACTCCGAGGAAGAGGGCGTTGCTACCGTCAGCTGCGCCGGCGGTGTCGTCGTTACCTACACCTGCCCGATCGCGCGCGAGCACAAGACCGGTAGCACCCTCACGCTCGACATCTCCGGCCTGCTGGGCGGCCACTCCGGCAGCGATATCAACCTGGAGCGCGGCAACGGCAACCTCATCATGGCCCGCATCATCGACCGCCTGATGGTTGCCGGCGAGCCCGCCATCGTTAGCTTTAACGGCGGCACCAAGGACAACGCCATCAACCGTGAGTGCAAGGCTGTTCTGGTCTACGCCGACCACGCTGCCGCCGAGGCCGCGGCCCAGATCGCAAAGGGCATCATCGCCGACGTTACTGCCGAGCTCGAGGTCTTCGACCCCGGCTTTACCTGCACGGTTGAGATTGCCGACAACACTGAGGTCGAGGCCATGGACGAGAAGTCCGCACTTGCCCTTATTCGCGCTCTGCGTCTTGCCCCCAACGGTGTGATCCGCCGCAACGTCGCCACCGACGGCTCCGTCGAGGTTTCCTCCAACATCGGCGTGGTTGCCACCTCTGACGACCAGGTCAAGATCATGCTGTCCCCGCGCTCCTCGATCACCTCGCTGCAGAACGAGTTCAAGGACCGCCTGCAGACGCTGGCCGATGTCCTGGGCTTCGACGCCAAGTTTGAGTTCGAGTATCCCGGCTGGAGCTATGCTGAGCATTCGCCGGTCCGCGACGTCTTTGTCGAGAGCTATCGCGAGCTCTTTGGCTCCGAGCTGCGAATCGAGTCCATTCACGCCGGCCTTGAGTGCGGCCTGTTTGCCGAGGCCCTGCACGGCCTGGACGCCATCGCCGTGGGCCCGACGCTCTCCGATGTCCACACCCCGGACGAGAGCATGGAGCTCGCTTCTGCCGAGCGCTTCTACGAGCTGCTCATCGACGTCCTCAAGCGCCTCGCTGCGTAAAGGTTGCGCTAGCAGCAGTCCGAGCCACGTGCTAGCGGATTGCAAATGACATTACGAGAGGGGGCACCCGGTCTTTGCGACAGGTGCCCCCTCTCTCTTCTTTTGGGAAATGGGAGATTACAGACACCTAGCCCATATCCGCCTTGATGAGGTCGAGGGTGCGCTGGCAGTTTTCGCAGACGGGGCCGAGCATATGCTCGCGCAGGTCCGCCATGCCGGGCAGGTCGGCGTATTCGTTCATGACCTCTTCCATGCAAATGGGTACCTCGTAGGCGAGGTCCATCATGGTCGCAAAGCAAAACTTCTCGGATAGCCCGGCATCGGTGAGCGCCGCCTCCAGCGCGGGGTCGCCCATACCGTGGTATCGGCGGATAGCACCTGGACCGATGCGCCCCACACGATTTTCGCCGCCAACGCTCATGGCGAGGCGCGCTCGGCGGCGCATGCGCTCATACGCTAAACCCGACGCGACATCGTACATACGAGCCATCATGGCTGCGCCGTCGTTTCCAAGGAGCAGGGAATAGTTTTTCGCGTGCGCATCCGGTGCGCCGATAATGGCGTTGAAGAACAGTACCTGCGTAAACAGATACAGGTTAAGTTGATGGTGGCTCGTATTTACGAGGAGCTCTTGAATGTCGCGTGTGGTCGGGCCGCCGTCTGCCGTGTACTTTTGGGCGGGCATCACCCCAAGTGCCTGACAGAGGTCTTCTTGATGTAGGCGCCTGATCGTTCCGTCTTTGACTTTCACGCGGTCATAGCGCTCAACAATGAGGGCAGGTTCGTCCTCAAACATACGATATTCGACGTTTGCCGTTGCGATACCGGCGCGCTGGGCGCTTTTCATGCAGACAAACTCATTAAGAGCCTCAAGTTTAAATCCGATAACGCCATTTTTGAAAATATGCGTCGTGGGCGAGGAACCCACGCATTCGCACCAGCGACCGTCTATGAGGGCGAGAGCGAACTTGCCCTGATTGCCCCCAAGTGACCAACTTTCATCTAGACCCATCCACGATGCCTCGTGGTCATCTCTGATCGACTTGAGACGGAGAGCAATATCGTGGTCGTCTATAGGGCGGTATTCGCCGTCGCGATGCAGGACGGCGTCGACGTCTTCTTCGGCACAAAACTGTACTCCGCCCGGACAGTCGAGTCCGATATGGCTGAGCAGAGCAACGGAATTGTTGGGCCTGGTGTCGAATTCGACGGCGATCGCTTTTCGCTGGTCCTCGCTGTCGGGCAGAAGACCAAACAAGTACGGATTCATGACCTGTTGGCCGTATATGCGATTTGATACGGGTATGTTTGTCGATAGAGCTGGCCCGTCATAGTCTCGATCGTAGACAAAGTTGACAAGACCGTTCTCATCTTGTGTGAGCGTTCCCGCAGGTACGCCGCAAATAATGGTCCGAAGCGTTTTGCTGGCCACTTGCTACCTCCCTTTGGGTCTGGTTTGGGCAGATGGGTTTGCGGCAATCGAGACTCCGAGATTGGACATGGCGAAATCGGCGAAGGCCTTGTCGTAGAGCTCGGACGTAAAGGGGACATCTGCGAGAGCCGGAATGGCTGCGTTGCGACGGTTGCGATGGTGAAAACGTTGAGCGTGATGGCGCCTGGGGGTGCTACGAGGTTGCAAATCAGCATGCGGGGCGTCGACTGGTTGCTCGTTTTTCGATTCGTCGATATCCCCTTGAGCGGCGAGTGCCAGTCCAAGAGCACCGAAAACCGCCAGCAGCTTGTCGAGCCGAATGCCCGTGGCATCTCCCAGCTCGAGCGATGCGAGCAGGCGCTCCGAAACACCGGCCTTTTTAGCGAGGGCGGCACGGGTGAGACCCTGAGCCTCGCGTGCCTGGCGCACGTAGATGCCAGCTTGGCGCGGTGTGGTGATGGGAAGGGTATCCACGGTGATCTCCTAACGTGCAGACTTTTGCATATCAGTATGACATGCAAAAGTCTGCACGAAAAGGCCTCATACAAAACTCTGCATGAGGCCTTGTGCTGGCGTTGAGTTTTGAGCGATTGTGTTTGGCACTACAGCGCCAAAATCCCCAGATGCTCAAGCAAGATCTTAAGCCCGATGAGGACGAGTACGACGCCACCCACGATGGCGGCGGGTTTTTCGTAGCGCGCGCCAAAGGTGTGGCCGATCGCTACGCCGGCAACGGAGAAGAGAAAGGTCGTGATGCCAATGAGCGACACGGCAGGAACGATATCGACCGAGAGCGCGGCATACGAGATACCCACGGCGAGCGCGTCAATCGAGGTGGCGATGGCAAGGATTAGGTACTCGCCCAGGTCGATCTTTTCGGCATCCTTGACGTCGCCTTCGTCCTCATCCTCGTCTTCGGTAAAGGCCTCCCACAGCATTTTGCCGCCGATGAAGGACAAAAGGATAAAGGCAATCCAATGGTCGATGGGTCCGATGATGCCCATGAATTGACTGCCGAGCGCCCATCCGATTATGGGCATGCCGGCCTGAAAACCGCCAAAGAACAGGCCGAGCACCACGGCGACTTTAAGGTTGGTTTTCTTCATGCCAAGGCCTTTGCAGATGGAAACGGCAAAGGCGTCCATCGAAAGGCCAACGGCGAGCAACACGAGCTCTGCGAGTCCCATAGTCTGGCTCCCTCTCTGCGGGCGGGCCCGCGTGTACCTCTTGGGAGAGTAACAAAAAAGACCCGTGGCGTACGCGTTGCGCGCACAGCCACGAGTCTCGTTCATTAAGGCAAGCCAGGCCGCATCGGCCAGTGTGTTGACTTGCCGCGCCACCGGAGGCGAACCCGATCACGCGACTACTCCCTCATTTATGCGAATCCCGATGCTACCACATAAGCAGCCCATTTGGGTTGGGCTCTCAGCTGTGTTCGCTCATTCTGTAAGCATCGGATTTCGCAAGCGCCGCAGGGACAAACCGTGAGAAACTATTTAGCGTTTATGGAGCGTATACGATGGGAGCGATGCCTTGGATAAGAACGAGCTGCAAAAGCGTATGGAACAGGCTATTCGCCTGACGGCACCTGGCCAGCCGATCCGCACCGCCCTCGACATGATCATCGCCGGTCACCTG
Source organism: Collinsella aerofaciens (assembly GCF_015552075.1). GTDB lineage: Bacteria > Actinomycetota > Coriobacteriia > Coriobacteriales > Coriobacteriaceae > Collinsella > Collinsella aerofaciens_Y. The sequence continues at coordinate 42,855 of NZ_JADNDZ010000082.1, read as the reverse complement.
GGCGCCCTTATCTGCGTCGGCGACACCGAAAACGTGCTCGCCGCCGGCAACGACGGCTTCCCGCTCAACATTTCGTTCACCTCGAACCGTCTATTCGAGCTCTCCAAGATGGACGGCGCCATCGTCATCGATGGCGACCTCACCCAGATCCTGCGCGCCAACTTCCACCTCAATCCCGATCCCTCGCTCGCCACGAGTGAGACGGGCATGCGTCACCGTACTGCCGCTCGCATGTCGGTGCTCACCGATGCCATCGTGATCTCGGTCTCGGCCCGTCGTGCCGTCGTTAACGTGTACGTCCACGGTAAGAGCTACGAGATTCAGCCTGTCACCACCATCATGAGCTCGGTCAACCAGCTCGTCGCCACGCTTCAGACCACCCGTCAGTCGCTCGACCGCTCCCTGCTGCGTCTGACGGCCCTCGAGCTCGATGACTACGTTACGCTCGCCGACATCACCGGCATTTTCTCGAGTTTCGAGATCATGCAACAGGCAAAGACCGAGCTTAAGGATTGTATCGTCAAGCTGGGCAACCAGGGCAAGCTCGTGCAGATGCAGCTCGAGCAGCTCGCTGGCTCCAGCATGGATACCGAATACGACCTGATGATCCGCGACTATGCGAGCGATTCCTCCGAGGCAAACGCCGAGAAGATTCGCGCCGAGCTTAGCCGCATGACGCCTAAGGACTTGTCCGACCCACAGCATGTGGCGGCGGTTCTGGGTTACGACGACCTGGACGAGGACTCCGTCATGACGCCGCTGGGCCTGCGCACGCTTTCGCGCGTGTCCGTCGTGCGCGACGGCGTGGCCGAGAAGATCGTCGACGAGTACGGCTCGCTGCAGGAACTCATGGACGACATCAGCGAGGATCCGGAGCGCTTGGGCGACTTTGGCGTCAACAACCCTGCCATTCTTGCGGACTCGCTGTACCGCATGAAGGGCACCAAACAGGGGAACGCATAATGGCGCCCGTATGCGCCGTGGTCGTTGCCGGCGGCAGCGGCCAGCGCTTTGGAAATCCCGGCGGCAAGCAGCTCATTAACGTGGCGGGCCGTCCGCTCATGAGCTGGTCCATCCGCGCGTTCGATCGTAGCGATAAGGTCGGCCAAATCGTCGTGGTTTGCCCTGCCGAGCGCCGTGCCGAGATGCGCCGCCTGGCCATCGACCCGTTTGACTATGACACGCCCATCAGCTTTGCCGATGCCGGCGATACTCGTCAGGATTCCACCCGCGCCGGCGTGCACGCGGTGCCGGCGGGTTTCGAATATGTCGCTATCCACGACGGCGCCCGTCCGCTCATTACCACCGAGGCTATCGACCACGCTATCGACGTGCTCGTGAACGACCGTGCTCTCGACGGTGTCGTGTGCGGTCAGCCCGCGATCGACACGCTCAAGATCGTCGACGGCGATAATATCGTCGAGACGCCGCCACGTGAGCTCTACTGGGCAGCGCAGACGCCGCAGATCTTTAGCGTCGATGCTATGAAGCGCGCTCACGCCGCTGCTATCGCCGAGGGCTTTATCGGTACCGACGATTCATCGCTGGTCGAGCGCATGGGCGGACGCGTCCGCTGCGTCCAGAGCCCGCGCGACAACCTTAAGGTTACGGTGCCCGAGGACCTACGTCCCGTAACCGCGATTCTGCTTGGCCGTATGGCCGAGGGAGAGGATCTTCCCCATGTTCAGTAACCTGCGCATTGGCCATGGCTACGACGTCCACCGTTTGGTGGAGGGGCGTCGATGTATCATCGGCGGGGTCGACATTCCCTACGAGTGCGGCCTGCTGGGCCACTCGGATGCCGATGTGCTCGCGCACGCCTTGGCCGACGCCATTCTGGGTGCCTGCCGCGGGGGAGACATCGGCAAGCTATTCCCCGACACCGACCCTGCCTATGAGGGCGCCGACTCGATGGTGCTGCTTGCCCGCGTGATGGACTATGCACGCGAGCTGGGCTTTGAGTTTGTCGATGCCGATTGCACCATTGCCTGTCAGCAGCCTAAGATCACCCCGCACCGCGATGCCATGCGCGCCAACCTTGCCCATGCCCTGGGCGTTGACGTCGAAAACGTGGGCGTCGCCGCTACCACGACCGAAAAGCTCGGTTGGGAAGGCCAAGGCGAGGGGATCGGCGCCTGGGCCGTCTGCCTGCTACAGAAAACCGTTAAGGAGTAACGAATGCGTATCTACAACAGCGCTACCCATAAAAAGGAAGAGTTCCAGCCCATCGAGTCCGGCAAGGTCCGCATGTACGTGTGCGGCCCCACGGTCTACGACAACATCCACATCGGCAATGCCCGCACGTTCATCAGCTTCGATGTGATTCGTCGTTGGCTCATCGCGAGCGGCTATGAGGTCACGTTCGCCCAGAACCTCACCGATGTCGACGACAAGATCATCAAGCGCGCCAACGAGCAGGGCCGTACGGCCGCCGAGGTCGCAACGGAGTTCTCGGATAAGTTCATTGGCGTCATGCGCGCTGCCAACGTGCTCGATCCCGATGTGCGCCCCCGCGCCACCAAGGAGATCGGCCCCATGATCGCCATGATCAAGACGCTTATCGAGCAGGGCCATGCCTATGCCGCCGATAACGGCGACGTGTACTTTGCCGTGCGCAGCGATCCCAACTATGGCCAGGTCTCGGGCCGCAACATCGATGACCTTATGGTTGGTGCACGTATCGAGGAGAACGAGGACAAGAACGACCCGCTCGACTTTGCCCTGTGGAAGGCCGCCAAGCCCGGCGAGCCCAGCTGGCCGAGCCCTTGGGGCGAGGGTCGTCCCGGTTGGCACACCGAGTGCGCCGCCATGGTGCACCGCTACCTGGGCACCCCGATCGACATTCACGGCGGCGGCTCCGACCTTGCCTTCCCGCATCACGAGAACGAGTGCGCCCAGGCCACCTGCGCCTGGCACCAGGGCTTCTCCAACACCTGGATGCACACGGGTATGCTGCTGGTTGACGGCGAGAAGATGTCCAAGTCGCTCGGAAACTTCTTTACGCTGGCCGAGGTGCTCGAGCAGCACTCTGCCGCGGCCCTGCGCCTGCTGATGCTGCAGACGAGCTATCGCTCGCCGCTCGATTTCTCCTGGGAGCGCCTGGAGGGTGCCGAGAATTCGCTCACGCGTATTGCCGGTACGGTCGAGAACCTTCGTTGGGCTGCGAACCATGCGACGGCCGATGCCGATGCGGCTGCCGCCGAGGCGTTTGCCGCCAAGGCCGCCGAGACCCGCGCCGCCTTTAAGGAGTGCATGGACGACGACTTTAACACCGCCGGTGCCATGGGTGCTGTCTTTGGCTTTGTCACCGAGTGCAATCAGTATCTGGAGCAGGCGGGCGATGCTGCCGACAAGGCCGCAGTCCTGGCTGCCGCCGATACGCTGGCCGAGCTGCTCGATACGTTTGGCGTCGAGCTTCCCGAGCCCAAGGTCGAGTTGCCGCTGGGCCTGCTGGGCGTTGCCGCCGGCTTGGTTGCTTACACGGGCGACGACGTGGACGAGGCCGCTGCTAAGATTCTCGAGGCTCGCGCCGAGGCCCGTGCCGCCAAGAACTGGGATCTGGCAGATGCCATCCGCGATCAGCTCAAGGACCTGGGCCTGACGATCGAGGATACTGCCGCGGGCACCCGTATTAAGACTCTCTAATCCCTTCGGGTTTCCCAAGCGCCCGACCTTGCCGTTCAAACCGTCGCTCGCGTACTCAAGTACGCGTCGCTCCTCTTTCACGGCAATCTCGGGCACTTGGAAAACCCGTACCGACCGCTTGGGCTATTCGTCTTAAGCGGTCGCTTCTTTTGTCTTGTTTGAAAAATGTTTTAAGGAGGCCGCTTTATGGCCGACAATCGCAAGCGTGCGCCTCGTGGCGGCAAACAGGCTGCTTCTGGCTCGCGTCCGGGTCGCCGCAACGACCGCACTGCCGCTCCCAAGGGCCAGCGCGAGCGCTCCCAAGCTCAGGCTGCACGTCCGCAGCGAGATCGCAACCGCGACAACGTTCAGGTCCCCAAGGGCGAGTTTATCGAAGGTCGCCGTGCTGCCGCCGAGGCGCTGCGTACCGGCTTTCCCGTCAAGTGCGCGCTCATTGCCGAGGGCGGGGAGCGCGATGCCGCCCTGTCTCGTCTGGTCGATGACCTCAACGCCGCGGGCGTCCGCATTAAGTATGTGCCGCGCGCGCAGCTCGATGCGCTATCGAGCCATGGCGCTCACCAGGGCATTGCGCTCGAGGTGGGCAACTTCCCCTATGCCGATGTCGCCGATATTCTCGACCGCGCGGGCGACGGTCCGGCGCTCGTCATCGTGCTCGACCATGTGACCGACGACGGCAACTTTGGTGCCATCGTGCGCTCCGCCGAGGTCGTGGGCGCGGCAGGCGTCATCATTGCCAACAAGCGCGCCGCCGGTGTGACCGTCGGCAGCTACAAGACCTCTGCCGGCGCCGTCATGCACCTGCCTATCGCGCAGGTTCCTAATATCGCCCGTGCGCTCGACGACCTCAAGGCCGCTGGCTTTTGGGTGGGCGGTGCTTCCGAGCACGCCGAGGGCAGCTGCTGGGATGCTCCCTTCGAGGGCCGCGTGGCGCTCGTCATGGGCTCCGAGGGCGATGGCATCTCGCGCCTGGTGCTTGAGAAATGCGACTTTTTGACCAAGCTTCCCCAGCGCGGCATGACCGAGAGTCTCAACGTTGCCCAGGCGACAACGGCGCTGTGCTTTGAGTGGCTGCGCCGCAACGCCGGCGAGCTCATGGGGGAGGAGTAGCGCATGTCCAAAAAGAACCGTGCCAAGTCCAAGGCCAAGCGCTTTGGCGAGGGCTCGGCCAAGCCGATTGTTTCGGCCGCGACCTACGGCGTGGGCGGCAATGCGTTTGCGCAGGCTATCGCCGACCCAGTCTCGACGGTGCACTCCAACAAGCCCGAGCTGCTGGTGGTCGACGGTTACAACGTGATTCACTGCACGCCGCGCTACGAAAAGCTCGTGTACGACCATTCCGACGATCCGTATTCCAGCGACGTTCACGATATGGCGCGCACGGCGCTCATTAATGACGTAGCTGCGTTTGCCCAGGGCCGCTACGAGGCCGTGATCGTATTTGACGGCGCGGGCAATATCTCCAGCGAGCGCTCCAACCTACCGGCCCGCGGTGTGCGCATTGAGTTTTCGCCGACGGGTGTTTCGGCCGATACCGTGGTGCAGAAGCTCTGCATCGAGGCACGTGAGGAAGGCCGCGCGTGCTCCGTGGTATCGAGCGACGGCACGATCCAGGCCGTCGTCATGGGTAAGGGCGTCACGCGCATCTCGAGCCGTATGCTGGTGGACGAGATCAAACAGATCGATAACGACGTTCACGAGGCAGAGGAAGCTCCGCAGATCAAGATGACTCTGGGCAGTCGCCTGAGCCCCGATGCCCTGGCCAAGCTCAAGGCCCTGCGCGGACGGTAGGGAAGTTGGCGGGGCAATGCTGCCTCGCTAACTCCATTCAGCGATGTCGATCATTCTTTCGAGGCGCCACGTTAGCGCCTCTTTTAGATATGGCAGCCTTGCCGTGAGCGCGTCGTTTCTGGAAAGAATCTCGATTGCCTCGTCAACGAAGCCTTCGAGTTTGTCGCCGTCAAACCAGTTCATATCCTCAACAAGCAACATTTGTTTCGCGGGACTTGAATGGAACTGCGCGCTGGCAAAACTGTGCTCTCCTGCCCTAAGCTCCTCTAGAGATATGTTGCACCAGAGCGATGAGCCCGAATCGAAGATGGGGGCTGGTCTGCAGGTTAGCGTGTTGACGTTTCGCACAAGGCCAAAGTTACGCCAATGACGGTCATAGTTGGCGATGATGTCGTCACATACGATCATGCGGTCAAGGGCATCCTTAACGCCTGTCACCCCGAGCTCCTCGCAGTTTGCTACGTATCGCTCGTAGTCGGTTAGCCGTTCATCTGCGTTTGCGTGCTGGTTTACATAGAACGCAGGGATATACTCTTCTTCATCAGTTAAGAAGACATCGCATATGCTCAGGGCGGAAGTGCCCGTGCCCTCGAGCGAGTAAGGTACATAATCGCAGGCGTTTAGGATGCGACGGTGGAGCGCGGTCGCCACCAGCTCGTTATAAGGTTCCTGGTTCAGGTGCGCTCCTGCCTTATGCAGAATTCGACGCCCGCCCTCGCACGTCCAGTACTTTTGAAGATTGCCGTCCGAGGTGTTATCGGGCTTTGCGGCAGCCGCTTTTCCCTCTGGGGCAAAGGGCGCAATGGACAGCGAGACGTCATCAAAGGCGTTATTGAAGAAGTTGATATCCTCCCACGCGAGACCGGAACCTTGGGGCCTAATCCAATACTGGTCGGATAAGGAGAGGCCGAGATTTCGCTGGACGAGTTCATCGGGAACATCGACTGCGGCTTCTGCAAGCAGGGAGGCTAGCCCAATGCGTGCGAGCGGGATACCGCGGCCGCGCCACCAGATGCGGAAGGAGTCTAGCAATATGGGGCTATTAGGGCCAAATACTCCAATAGGGGCGTGGGCGTAATCGATGTCGGCACCGATGTGGGTAAAGTCTTTTCGCGATGTGCTGTAGACCAGCTGAGCGACTTCGTACGTGCGGTTCATGAGGGTGAACGCGATCTCGCTCTTACCGTGGCCGCGGCGGGGACGTCCCCCCGTTTTGGTCACAGAGCGGAGTCGCGTGTCGACGCTGTCTTTGTCGATGAGCCATACACCAGAAGCCTTGCGGGCCTCAAGTGCTCCGTTTTTTATGAGCTCCTGCACCCTGCGCGGAGTGATGCCGAGCAGCTCGGCGGCTTCTTTGGTAGTAAGCATCGCGAAACCCTTCGCCAGAACGAATAGTTTTATATATAGCAATTGTAATTAAAACTATTCGTTCTGGCGAATGGTTTTAAGATTGAGGGCGCACTGACAGAAATGAACGGGCCTGGTATGCGTTGTTGCTGGATTTTGCATATTTGTATAACGCCGTGCGGCCTGTTGCGCCCCGTCCGCAATTCCTTTATTCTTAACTGGCTTCGCGTGAAAGCGCCAAGTGTGCCAGTGTGGCGCAACGGTAGCGCAACTGATTTGTAATCAGTGGGTTGCGGGTTCGATTCCTGTCACTGGCTCCATGAAAGTTTCGGGCTCTGTCTCTATATGGGACAGGGCCCGTTTCTATTTATGTCGATAAGTCAGTAGGTTTGGTGCCAACCAAGCTTCAGGTTTGTCTCAATCTGTAACACGAAGAGGCTGAAAACCGTTCTAGCTGTTACAGAATGAGACGTAAGCTGGGGTCTCTGCGTAATATCTCGATCTGTAACAGATGGGGGAGGAATAACCCTCTTACTGTTACAGATCGAGACAAAGGCCGGACCGGTCCCAGTCATCCTGCCCGAGCGAGGATTTCCGGACATACGAGCGTGGAATATCTCCCGCCTGGAGGCTGAGCGTGGATAATCTCCCACTTTGGGCTCGAAGCCACGCCAAAAGTGGGAGATTATCCACGCTCGATTCTGTCTGGGAAGCCCGATCTCGACCTATATATAGGTGCAAATGAGTCGTTATCGAAGTAATATTCTACAGGCTCACTCCACTACGCCAAAGTGTTCCCTCGGGAAATGTCACCGCAATATGCAAATTCACCGTCCTTCATATCCAAACTCAGCAAAACGGCAGGTCAAAGCTATATGGATACGCCCGGAGCCGTGTATCTAGAGGTTTTCGTTGACAGCCCCCAAGGTGGCATCGTATTATCTTCTTCGTTCGCGGGGGCGGCGGTCCAAAAGACCAAAGGACCTGCGGATACTTGAACGATTGGGAGTTTGCCCGAGTGGTTAATGGGGACGGGCTGTAAACCCGTTGGCTCTGCCTACATAGGTTCGAATCCTATAGCTCCCACCCGTCAAGTGCCTGTATAGCTCAGTCGGTAGAGCACTTCGTTGGTAACGAAGAGGTCACCAGTTCAAGTCTGGTTGCAGGCTCCATCCGGCGGTGTAGCTCAGTTGGTTAGAGCACACGGTTCATACCCGTGGCGTCACTGGTTCGAATCCAGTCACCGCTACCATAGGTAACACGGTGGCTTCTCAATAGTATGTTGAGAGGCCACTATGGTATAAAGGCAAAGTCCCGTCCGGGGACGACCTGTTTAGAGGAGGGCTTTATGGCCAAAGAGAAGTTTGAGCGCACTAAGCCGCATGTTAACATCGGCACCATTGGTCACGTCGACCACGGCAAGACCACGCTGACCGCTGCCATCACCAAGGTTCTCTCCGAGACCGAGGGCTGCAAGGCTGACTTCACTGCGTTCGAGAACATCGACAAGGCTCCCGAGGAGCGCGAGCGCGGCATTACGATCTCCGTCTCCCACGTCGAGTACGAGACTGCTGCCCGTCACTACGCTCACGTTGACTGCCCGGGCCACGCTGACTACGTCAAGAACATGATCTCCGGTGCTGCTCAGATGGACGGCGCTATCCTGGTCATCGCCGCTACCGACGGCCCCATGGCTCAGACCCGCGAGCACATCCTGCTCGCCCGTCAGGTCGGCGTTCCCTACATCGTCGTTTTCCTGAACAAGTGCGACATGGTCGACGATGACGAGCTCATCGACCTCGTCGAGATGGAGACCCGTGAGCTCCTCTCCGAGTACGATTTCCCCGGCGACGACATCCCCGTCATCCGTGGTTCCGCTCTGGGCGCTCTCGAGGGCGACGCCAAGTGGATGGACGCTATCCGCGAGCTCATGAAGGCCGTCGACGAGTACATCCCGACGCCTGCTCGTAACAACGACCTCCCCTTCCTGATGGCCGTTGAGGACGTTATGACCATCTCTGGCCGTGGTACCGTTGCTACCGGCCGTGTCGAGCGCGGTGAGCTCAAGCTCAACGAGCCCGTCGAGATCGTCGGCATCAAGGATACCCAGAACACCGTCGTTACCGGTATCGAGATGTTCCGTAAGTCCATGGACTTCTGCGAGGCTGGCGACAACGTCGGTCTGCTGCTCCGCGGCATCAAGCGCGAGGACATCGAGCGCGGCCAGGTTCTCTGCAAGCCTGGTTCGGTTACCCCGCACACCAAGTTCACCGGCGAGATCTACGTTCTGACCAAGGAGGAGGGCGGCCGTCACACCCCGTTCTTCGATGGTTATCGTCCTCAGTTCTACTTCCGTACCACCGACGTTACCGGTACGGTCAAGCTCCCCGAGGGCACCGAGATGGCTATGCCTGGTGACCACATCACCATCGAGGGCGACCTCATCCACCCGATCGCCATGGAGGAGGGCCTGCGCTTCGCTATCCGCGAGGGTGGCCACACCGTCGGTTCGGGCATCGTCTCCACGATCATTGAGTAAATTAGCTCTTTGATATAGCTGACTTAGAGAACCCGGCACTTATATGGGTGCCGGGTTCTTTTCTGCAATGGATATTGAGCCGTTGCTGGTGTCGAGAGGATCGATAATGGTCCTGGATGCACTGTCGATTAGCTCTCGATGGCTTCATTGATGTGTTCCAAATATGAATGGATCCACCGAGAACCAATTGACTCGAGGTTTTCATTGACAGCACTTATATGGAGCTGATAAAGTAACAACTCGTGCCCGTACGGGGCGGAAATGAAAGGTTCAGGATACATGCGTACTCTAGTTACTCTTGCGTGCACTGAGTGCAAGCGCCGCAACTATACGACCACCAAGAACAAGTCGACCATGCCTGATCGTATGGAGATCAAGAAGTATTGCCCCTGGTGCCGTCACCACACGCTGCACAAAGAGACTCGCTAGTCTCTAGTCACATACGCCAGTAGTTCAATTGGTAGAGCATCGGTCTCCAAAACCGAGTGTTGAGGGTTCGAGTCCTTCCTGGCGTGCCAGTCATTATTCCGTAAGCTCCCACTTGGGGGCTTACGGTTTACTCATGTATAAGCGCATTGCGCGGAGGTAACCCAAATGGCCAACAAGAAGAACAAGAAGAAGGCTCAGCAGCCGGCACCTGCCAACAGCGCTGCCGCCAACTCCAAGGTTGAGGCCAAGAAGGCCGTTGCCAAGAAGAACGAGAAGGCTGCGAAGTCCAAGAAGAACGAGAAGCCTGGTTTCTTCGCCCGCACCAAGAAGTATTTCGCTTCGGTCAAGTCCGAGATGAAGCGTGTCACGTGGCCCGATAAGAAGGAGCTCGTGAACTACTCGGTCGTCGTTTGCGCTTCTCTGGTCGTCGTCGGCGTCGTCATCGCTCTGCTCGATGCTGGCTTTGGCGAGGCTCTTGCTCTGTTCTCTGGATTGAGGGGCTAAACCATGTCTAAGCGTTGGTACGTCGTTCACACTTACTCCGGATACGAGAACCGCGTAAAGTCCGATCTCGAGCATCGTATCGAGACCATGGGCATGCAGGACCGTATCTTTGATATCGAGATTCCTATGGAGCGCGTCATCGAGATCAAAGAGGGTGGCAAGCGCGAGACCAAGGATTCCAAGATCTTCCCGGGTTATGTCCTGGTCCGCATGGAGATGGATGACGATGCTTGGACGTGTGTTCGCAACACGCCCGGCGTCACCGGTTTCCTAGGCGGCAACGGCAAGCCCGCTCCGCTTTCCCGTGACGAGTACAACAAGATGACTCGTCGTCCCGGTAAGGGCGATTCGCCCAAGCGCACCTCGGTTGATATTCAGGTCGGCACGTCCGTCCGCGTCACCGATGGCCCGCTTACCGACTTTGATGGCAAGGTCTCCGAGGTTAACACCGAGGCAGGCAAGCTTAAGGTCACCCTGATGATCTTTGGCCGCGAGACGCCGGTTGAGCTCGACTTTAACCAGGTCGCTGTCATCGCTTAAGTTTTCGTCCGTTCGCGCGAGCGTGCTTCTTCTGTGACTGCTCATCTCAGGAGTGCTTCTAACACGTGCGTGCTTACGATATAGCAAGTACTTCACACTCGTGATTCGAAAGGAATGACCATGGCTGAGAAGAAGGTTGCCAACGTCATTAAGCTCCAGATTCCTGCTGGTGCAGCTAACCCCGCTCCTCCCGTCGGCCCCGCCCTGGGCGCTGCTGGCGTGAATATCATGCAGTTCTGCCAGGCCTTTAACGCCGAGACGCAGGACAAGAAGGGCGACATCATCCCCGTTGAGATCTCTGTCTACGAGGATAAGTCCTTCTCCTTCATCACCAAGACCCCGCCGGCGGCTCACCTCATCAAGAAGGAGCTGAACCTCAAGTCTGGTTCCGCTAAGCCCCAGGCCGACAAGGTTGGTCAGCTCTCCCAGGAGCAGCTCACCAAGATCGCCGAGATCAAGATGCCGGACCTCAATGCCAACGACATTGACGCCGCCAAGAAGATCATCGCCGGTACCGCCCGTTCCATGGGCGTCACCATCGCTGAGTAGCGATTTCTTATGGTAACGACGGGTGCTCCGACCGGGGCGCCCGTTAAATGTGTGCAATAGGGCACACGATACGATGTGGGAGGGCTCACGCCCGTTTAACCACAGGAGGTAATGCACATGGCTAAGCATGGTAAGAGCTATAACGCCGCTGCCGAGAAGATCGACCGCGCCACGCTCTACACCCCCCTTCAGGCTGCCAAGCTCATCAAGGAGCTCGACACCGCCAAGTTCGACGAGACCGTCGAGGCTCACTTCCGTCTGGGCATCGATACTCGTAAGGCTGACCAGAACATCCGTGGTTCCATCTCCCTGCCCCACGGCACCGGCAAGACCGTTCGTGTTGCCGTTTTCGCCGAGGGCGAGAAGGCCCGCGAGGCTGAGGCTGCCGGCGCCGACATCATCGGTTCCGACGAGCTCGTCGCCCAGATCCAGAAGGGCGAGATCAACTTCGACGCCGCTATCGCTACGCCGAACATGATGGCCAAGGTTGGCCGCATCGGTAAGATCCTTGGTCCCCGTGGCCTCATGCCGAACCCCAAGCTCGGCACCGTGACCATGGACGTCGCCAAGATGGTCTCCGAGCTCAAGGCTGGCCGCGTTGAGTACCGCGCCGACCGCTACGGCATCTGCCACGTGCCCCTGGGCAAGAAGTCCTTCTCTGAGCAGCAGCTCGTCGAGAACTACGCTGCCCTGTACACCGAGATCCTGCGTGTCAAGCCCTCTTCTGCTAAGGGCAAGTACGTCAAGTCCATCTCCGTGTCTTCCACCATGGGCCCTGGCGTCAAGGTCGATCCTGCTGTCCAGCGTGACTTCTTGGCTGAGTAACTGCTAGTTACTGCCTGAGTACAGCAAGCATTGCTAAAGAAACCCGGTTCTGCCTTGTGCAGGACCGGGTTTCTTGCTATCGCGTCAAAAGCACCATAAAGGGGACAGTGTCCCCTTTATGGTGGTTACCAGGGTGTTCTGGCTGTTGAAGACTCGATGGCTTCGTGGCGTTTGAGCTCGCGGCGCATGGTTTGTGAGTTGAGCCAAGCTGCTTGCCAGCCGCGGATGGGGTAGTGCGTCTGGTCGAGCTCAAACTGCGTATAGCCGCAGGCGTTGATGATCGTCGTTCCACACACATGCTGACGCTCGCGCTGAAAATCGCAACCGTAGCTTTGGTGCACATGCCCGTGCACCATGTAGTCGGGATTCCAGGATTCGAGTGCTGTGTTAAAACACTCGAATCCTCGATGCGGCAGATCGTCCAGATCACCCATACCGGCGGCGGGTGCATGGGTAAGCAGAATGTCGCACCCGCCGACCATCCTAACCTTACGCGACAGCTTACGCATGCGCTTGGACATCTCGCGTTCGGTGTACATGTTGGCGCCGTCGCGATAACGCATGGACCCGCCAAGGCCCGCAATGCGAATCCCTCGGTACGTGTACACGCTGTCCTCTACGCAGATACATCCACCCGGTGCATGACGTGCGTAGCGGTCATCGTGATTGCCGCGCACGTAGATGAGCGGTTTGTTGATGACCGTAACCAAAAACTCAAGATAGTCCGGGTCCAGATCGCCGGCGGACAAAATCAGGTCGACTCCCTCAAAGCGTTCCTTGCGAAAGCACTCCCAAAGGCATCGTTCTTCGGTATCGGCTATGGCAAGGATTTTCATAGGGCAGGGACTTTCGGCTCATCGTCGAGCTGCGGAATGGTGCCTACCACGTTGTCCGCCAGCCAATTCATCTCGACAATCTGCGTGCTCGGCAGCGGAGGGAAGCCTTCGATCTGTACCACGCCGTTCTGGCTGTGGAGCTCGCCGCCAAAGGGGTTGATGGATCCCACAACAATGCCGTTGCGGAGCAACTGCACGAGTTTGCGCGTTTGGTAGGGTAGGCCCGGAGCGTAACGGATGTCGATAACGCCGGAGCTCATGCCATACCAGTAGTTGACAGCGCGCACTTGGTTGTCGTCGCTGGTCTCGTCCCACGTGCCGTGAAGAAGGCTGCGAACGATGAGCTCGTAGTAACGGCCCCAGTTCCATACGGGCATGGCGATGCCGGTGACTTTGCCGTCGACCAAGCGGTGAAGCCCGTAGGCCGTTGGGTCTTCGAGCGACTTTGACATGTCAGCGCCGGTCATGACGCTTACGCCTTCGCGGCACATGGCTTCGGCAAGACCACCGGCGGGAACATCGCCCCAGGTGAGGATGACCTGCGCGCGCGGGTCGAGCAGCGAGGCGCCAATCGCAAAGGCGTTGATCTCGCTGAGTGCGCCCGAGGCGAAGACCGACGCGTGGTAACCGATGCGGTGGTTGTCCGCCATGCTGGCCGCAAGGGCGCCCAGCAGAAACTTGGCCTCGTACATCTTGCCAAAGTACGAACGGACGCTTTGATGGGGAAGGCCGATAGAGCAGTTGAGGAACCGAACCCGGGGATACTCAACGGCAGCCCTGAGCGTGTATTCCATCAGGCGGTGCGAGGTCGAGAAGATGACGTTTGCTCCATGTTTGACAGCCGTTTCCACGGCGGCGTAGAACACATCCGGATCGTGACAGTCCTCGAACGCCTCGGTGCGCACGATACCGCCAAAGTGCTCATCGAGATACTGACGCCCTTGGTCGTGCAGGCTGTCCCAGCTCGACGTCGCACAGGGGAACTCATGGATAAAGGCGATGCGCAGGGGGTTGGCCGTCGAGTAGACGGTCTTGCCCATAAAGAAGTTGAGCACGCCAGAGGTGGACTTGGCGGGCGTCTCCTCCTCATCGACGCTCGGCGCTTCGACAAGATCGACCTTGTCCTCGTCATTTTTGCCGGCAATGACCAGCTCGCGCCAAATCTTGCACAGGCGGTTTACGACGATATCCGTCGGCGTATCCAGCAGGCGGTCCTGGTTGTACACATTGAGGTAAACGAGCATGGCGTCGGCGGGCGTAATGTCCAGGTGGTCGCCGCCTGCGCGAAGGTAGGCGCGCTTAAAGAGCAGGAAGGTGTGGCGCAGGTAGTCGACCTTTTTCTGCGGCCATTTTTCGATAAGGTTCCGACCGAGCATCTTGGCGAGCGTCTCGTAGCTTCCCTCACGCGAGAACTCGATTTCGTATAGGGGGCAGACGCGCCAAAACGCGCAGAATTCACCGTACAGGCGGCTTTCGACGGAATCCCATGTGCCGGGGTAGAGACGGGTGACCCTGGCCGAAACCGTTGGAGCGTCCAGGAATTTGAGGACACTGACGCGTTTGTTGCCTTCCTGGACATAGAACCGATGCATGAACTCGGTGACGATGATGGGATCGCGATAGCCCTCGGTTACCTGGATGTCGTAGAGGTTGGACCACTTGCGGGCGAACTCAGTGTTAAACGGCAGCAGGGGCATAAAGTTGCATGAAAAGGCGGACTGACGGCCTTTGGTGACTGTGCCGACGACCATTTCGAGCGGAATATCCCTTAGGCCGACATTCTCTCGCTGACCTAAGGGGAGCTGGGCAACGAGGCTGTCGAGGTCCGTAAGGTACGGGTGCTCGCTTTGGCTGATGGCGCGACGGCGTCCCTGCTCGCCGCGCTTGCGTGCTTGACGATAGGCCTCTTCCATGATGTTGCTCCCTTAGTCGTTTAAACAACTATATGAACCATGGTACCACGAATGAAAACCACCACAAAGGTGCCTGTCCCTTTTTGGCGGGTTAGGCGATGATGGGGGCGATGGCACGGATGCAGGCGTCGGCTGCCGTGAAAGTAGTGCTGTCGTCGCTGACGATAAAGATGATCTTTCCTTTGATGCCAAAGTCGCCGATTTCGCTAAAGAGTACGTAGGGCTCCTTGTCAAAGCCCGAGATGGGAAGCACGGCGGCCTTGGTGGCGCTGGTCAGCTCGTCTGCCAGCACGTCAAGGGAAGCCCACTTGGACGTGTCCTTTACGGCAACGGGCACGGCCACGCGCCCAAAGGGCACCAAATGCACGAGTGTGTTCTTGGAAATGTTGGAGTTGGGCACAATGATGGTCTGTCCACAGGCATCCTCAATCGTTGTATGGCGCCAAGTGATGTCTTGGACCACGCCGGATACGCCGCCGACCTCGATATTGTCGCCGGGCTTGATGATGCCCATAAAGGTCACCTGCATGCCGCCGATAAGGTTTGACAGCGTGTCCTGAAAGCCGAGCGAAATGGCGATGCCGCCGACGCCAAGAGCGGCAACGAGGGCGTTTGCGTTAATGCCAAAGCAGTTGTCGAGGATAAAGCTGCCGCCGATCATCCAGATGACGGCGCGCGCGATGTTGATGAAGATACTCGATGCCGGAAGCGGGTTATCGTCTCGGTTAAGCAGATGGTTCAGGGTCTTGGATACGACCTTGGCGGCGACGGCGGTGCCTATCGCCAAGATGACGGCCCAGATGATGTTGTGGACCCACCGTTGCTCAAAGAAATGAAGAATCGGCTCAAACAATTCCATGTAGGGAAAACCTCCTAATGATCGTCCAACCATGATACCCACCAAGAAGCCCGTCCGATCACATCGGACGGGCTTCTGTGCTCGATATAAGGTTTACGCGGCGGGGCTGTAAGGCCCGGCGGTGTAGCTTAGCGTCGACGCTTCCAGATAATGCCGAGCATGATGACGATGATGCCGCCGATAAGGCACGCGCCAACTACTGCCAGCGTGCGGTCTCCCGTTGCGGCAAGCTTACCGGTCGTCTTCTTGGTGATGACCTTCGTGGTCGCCGTGTCCGTCTTAGACGAGGGCTTAGGCGTCGGGGCCGGTGAGGGCGTGGGGTCCACGGCTGCGGAGCCGAAGCCGATGGTGCCGGCGAGCCCGGCCATCTTGCTCTCCCAGCCGTTCTGCCCGATCAGCGCCCTTAGCGCTGACTCGCAGGTACCCCACTCGGTGTGCTTGGTGGCGTTTGCGAAGGTGGGGAAGTCGGTCGTGTTGGTAATGATGTAGTTGTTGGTGGCGACGGTATAGGTCTTGGTGGGATCGAACGTGCTGCCGTCTTTGGTGAGTGTGGCACTCACAATGCGCTTGCCTTCGGGCTGCGTCCAATCAATCGTCACATTGATGCCGCCAAAGGAGAGAACGCTGCCAGAGTCATCGCGCCACTTGTACTTGTTTTGCGCCTCCTGCTCGGTGTGACCGGCCGCCACATAAGCCTGCTGAAGCTCGTAGCTGTCGTTGCAATCGTCGCTGATTTGTAGCGAGTGCTCGAGCGCTGCGAGGAAGTCCGCGCCGGTCATGGTCCAGGTCTCCACGGTGTTGCCGTAGGGCGAGATGGCGATGACGTTGCCGGCGGTCACGTTGCCCGCCGCGATGCCGCCGCGGATGCCGCCAGCGTTTTCGATAGCGAAGTCCGCGCCCGTCAGGGCAAGATAGGAGCCGCAAATCACGTGGCCGATGGTCTGGGCCTTGGTGGTGTCGCCCTCCTTGCTGGGGCGGAAATCGGTGGTGCGCACCATTTCCCAACCATGCGTGCCTGCGGCGTCCTCGCCGTAGAAATAGTTGGTGGTGGATGTGCCGAGCACCTTGTTCGATTCGTTTTCAAAGTCCTCGTCGAGCGGCTTGATTTTGTTGCGGACGGCTTCAAGGCGGCTTTGGTAGTCGGAGCCCTTGTCGGGGTCTGCCAAAAGGTCGTTGACGTTCTTGGCGGTGTAGAGCTTCTCGTCGCTACCGTCTGCAGGGACCGTGACCGTGTCATCGTCGGTCGTCTCGGTGTCATTCGTGTTGTACTTGTACGGAATGGAAAGCAGCCCCACCTCGGCAAAGGCGCTGCCTGCCTCGACAACGTGGATCGTCTTGCCGTCGGCTCCCGTCACCTTCTCGTTAAGGTTGATGTGCTCGTGGCCTGCGATAAGGGCATCGACGCCACGGAGTCGCGTGGCAAAGGTCTTGGCGTCGAGCGTGTGCGCGATACACACAACAACATCGCAGCCCTCCTTGCGCAGCTGCTCTGCCTCGGTATTGATGGCGTTCGCGGCACTCGAGAAGCTGGTGCCCGCGACCAGGTCCGCGCGCAGCGAGGAACCTAGCGACTCATCCATGGCTCCGACGACGCCGACCTTGATTTTGTAGTCGAATGTGGAGTGATCCTCGCTATCCTCCCAGGTGCGATCGAGCGTCTTCGTGATGCTCGAGCTCCATACGCCGTTCGAGGACGTTGCATTCGCGCAGAGCATGGCGAAGGGCGTGCCGGTGGTGCTGTAGCCGGTCATGGTGCGGAGTTTGTCCGCGCCGTAGCTCCAGTCGTGGTTGCCTGGCGTGGTTGCGTCGTAGCCGTCGGCGTAGAAGGTGTCCATGAGCTCGGCGATGCTCTTGCCCTCGCTCATGGTGGCGAAGGACTGTCCGTGGAAGGTGTCGCCCGCATCGAGTAAAAGATCGGGGGCGCTGCTTTGGGCGCTATAGAAAACCGCCAGTCCGTCAAAGCCCACAGTGCCGGTGCCCTTGCTTGCGTTGTAGCTGTACTTGTAGCTGCCGTGGATATCGTTGGTGTGCATGACGGCCACGGAGCCGTCAATAGCGGCGGGCAGGTTTCCCGCGAAAGCGAGGCTTGGGATGCCTGCGAGCGCGCCGGCAAACAACGCGGCGGCCAACGCAAAGCGGGGGAGTCTTTTCATGGCAGTTTCCTTAGTCCTTAGCCAGAATGTCTGGTTGAATATCGGATTATCGACATAATATGCGAAAACCGCCGCAAGGGCCTCTGTCCCTTTGCGGCGGTTTTGGCGTTTGCGCAGATAAAACCTACCAAAATAAACCTGTCCCTTTTTGGCAGGTTTTAGCTTAGCAGCATGCGGTCGTTGGCGAGCTCGCCGCCCGAGACCTCCTCGAACTTCTGCAGCAGGTCGGCCACGGTGAGCGACTTCTTCTCGTCGCCGGCCACGTCGTAGATCACATGGCCCTCGTGCATCATGATCAGACGGTTGCCCAGACGGATGGCGTCGTTCATGTTGTGCGTGACCATGAGCGTGGTCAGGTGGTTCTCGTCGACGATCTCCTCGGTCAGGTTGAGCACCTTAGAGGCCGTCTTGGGGTCGAGGGCCGCAGTGTGCTCGTCGAGCAGCAGCAGGCGCGGCCTGGTGAGCGTGGCCATCAGCAGGGTGAGTGCCTGGCGCTGGCCACCCGAGAGCAGGCCGACCTTGGCGTTGAGACGCGTGTCCAGACCAAGGTCCAGGCGCTTGAGCAGCTCAACGTACTCATCTTTCTCGGCCTTGGTGACGCCCCACGAAAGGCCGCGACGCTGGCCGCGACGCTTGGCGAGGGCCAAGTTCTCGGCAATCTGCATGTCGGCAGCGGTACCGCGCATGGGGTCCTGAAACACGCGGCCCAGGTACTTGGCGCGCTGCGACTCGCTCAGGCGCGAGATGTCGGTGCCGTCGAGCTCGATAACGCCCGAATCGAGCGGGTACACGCCGGCGATCATGTTGAGCAGCGTGGACTTGCCGGCGCCGTTGCCGCCGATCACGGTTACAAAGTCGCCGTCATTCAGGGTGAGGTCGACGCCGGTGAGCGCGCGCTTCTCGGTGACGGTGCCCTTGTTAAAGGTCTTCTTGACATGCGAGAGCTTAAGCATCTGCCTCATCTCCCTTCGTGTAGGAGCTGCGGAGCTTATAGCGCTCCCAAACCACGGGCACGCACAGGGCCACAGCGACAATTACGGCGGAGAGCAGCTTCATGTCGTTGGCGTCCATGCCCAACTGCAGCACGATGGCGCGGATAAGGAAGTACACCACGGAGCCAAAGACGGCGGAGGCAAGACGGACGCTAAACTGCGTGAGGCCGCCGGGCAGCAGACGGCCGAGCACCTCGCCGATAACAATGGCGGCAAGACCGATAACGATGGCACCGGTGCCCATACCAATGTCGGCATACTTTTGGCTCTGGCAGATGAGCGCGCCCGAAAGGCCGATGAGGGCGTTGGAGAGCACGAGGGCGATCATCTTGGTGGAGTTGGTGTTGACGCCCAGAGCGCGGATCATGTACTCGTTGTTGCCGGTGGCTCGCAGCGCCGAGCCGATCTCGGTGCCAAAGAACCAATACAGGATGGCAACGATAGCCACGGCGAGCAGGATGCCCAAGATGATGGCAACGGTGGACTGCGGCAGACCGGTCATATTGCTGACGGCGGAGAACACGGTGCCCTTGGCAAGAATGGGTGTATTGGACTTGCCCATGATGCGCAGGTTGATGGACCACAGGCTGATCTGGGTGAGGATTCCGGCGAGGATCGCAGGAATCTCAAAGACGGTGGTCAAAATGCCCGTGACGGCACCCGCGATGGCGCCGGCGCACATACCGGCCAGCACGGCGAGCAGCGGGTCGACGTTGTTATTGACGATGAGCACAGCGCAGACGCAGCCGCCGAGGGCAAAGCTGCCGTCGCAGGTCATATCGGGAATGTCGAGTAGGCGGAACGTGATAAACACGCCAAGCACCATAATGCCCCAGAGGACGCCCTGCGAAACGGCGCCCTGCAATGCAATGAGCATGCTTCATACCTCCTAGGATAGGGTGGACACGTGATTCACCATAATAGCGGTAACAATGCATAGAAGAGCTGCGGACAGACGTTTTGTTTTACCTGAAACAAGCAGGGCGGACGCCGGTCTACAGCGCCCGCCCCTGTGGCTCAGATATTGAATAACGCGGCTAAAGCGCGAGCACGGGCTCTAGACGCATGCCGCGTATGGCATTACGCGTCCAGAGCGGAAAGGTCGATGCCCAGGGCCTCGGCCATTTCGTCGTTCTTGACGACGACCAGGTCCTTGCTCGAGAGGTGCTTGATCGGCATGTCTTCGGGCTTGGCCTCGCCCTTCAGGATCTTAACGGCCATCTCGCCCGCGGCGTAGCCCAGGTCCTCGTAATTGATGGAGAGGGTGAACAGGCCGCCGGCCATGCACATACCCTCCTCGCCAGTCACGAAGGGAAGCTTGTTTTCCTTGCAGATCTGGCCGACCTGCGAGGCACCCGCGGCGATGGTGTTGTCGGTGGGGGAGTACAGCGCGTCGACCTTGCCCACGGCAGACTCGACGACGGACTGAATCTCGTTGGAGCTCGAGACGGTGAAGTCAGTGTACTCGAGGCCAAGCTTGTCGAGCTCCTTCTTGGCGGCCTTGATTTGGACGTCGGAGTTGGACTCGGCGGTGCAGTAGAGCAGGCCGACCTTCTTTACGTCGGGCAGGACCTTCTGCATCATCTCGAGCTGCTCGGCGACCGGGGTGAGGTCGGAAGCGCCCGTGACGTTGGTGCCGGGCTTGTCGTTGTCCTGGACCAGGCCGGAGGCGGCGTAGTCGGTGATGGCGCAGCCCACGATGGGGATATCGGCCGTGGCGCCGGCGGCAGCCTGCGCGGCGGGCGTGGCGATGGCATAAATCAGGTTGACGTTGTCGCCCACAAACTTGTCGGCAATGGACTTACACGTGGACTGGTCGTTCTGGGCGTTCTTCTGGTCGATCTTGACCTTAAGGCCGCTCTTCTTGATGGCCTTGACGAAGCCGTCGTTGGCGGCATCGAGCGCGGAGTGCTCGGTGAGCTGCAGAACGCCGATGGTGTAGTCGGAACCGGCGGCAGCGGAGCCGGAACCAGAGCTGCCGCCGCATCCGGCGAGCGGGGCGAGCGCGAGCAGGCCGGCGGAGACCAGAAGGCTCCTGCGACTGATGGTGATGTCCTTCATATCATTACCCCCAGTATAAAAATGGCTGGAAACACTGCACTGGGACAAAGTGCAAGTGGGACTATAGTAGCGCTGATGTCCATTTTTACAACAGCCTGGCGGGTTTTTTAATACAGAATCGGATGGGCGGTACGGGTAGTCGAATGGGCGGCGGAGGGTCTTATGCGGCGGAGGAGGCGTCGTCCTCGTCCAGGGCGGCGAAGAGCTTCTTGCCGTCGAGGAGACGTGTGGTGACGTTTCTCATTCGGCCGATCTCTACGGTACGCAACGTGTCATCGGCGCCTCGCGCGTCATAGACCGTTCCCAGCAGATACGAGATGCCGTCTCGTTGCTTGATGGCAAAGGGCCGGAGTGTCATCCGCGCCACTTCGACCTCTCCGCGTGCCGTGACACTCGAAATATCAAAACTCACCGTGGTTCCGTGGTCGATGGCCTGCTCGATGAGCTCGCAGGCATCGATGCGCTTGACGGGCGTGCGTGTGGCCTTGGTGGATTTGTCGCCTGCGCTTGGAGCAGGCTCGGGTGCATCGAGGTAGCCGCGAACGTCGGCACTCGCCATGGCGACCAGGTGCTGCGCCATGCTCTTTCGAATGGCGATGGGCGTGGAGCGGTTGCGCATGACCATGCCGTGGAGCCGGATGATCTCTTCGTCGGTGAGCGGAC
Organism: Collinsella aerofaciens; assembly: GCF_015552075.1. Taxonomy (GTDB): domain Bacteria; phylum Actinomycetota; class Coriobacteriia; order Coriobacteriales; family Coriobacteriaceae; genus Collinsella; species Collinsella aerofaciens_Y. The sequence continues at coordinate 21,212 of NZ_JADNDZ010000082.1, read as the reverse complement.
GGGTCAAGAGTCGATAGCCCACGCCGCGCTTGTACTCAATTTCGTATCCGGCATGGCGAAGTGCGGAGATGGCGGTGTAGATGCTGCGCCGCGCCGCGGAGATGGGCATGCGGGCGGGGTCGTCGGGATGGGCGAGGCGCTCGACCAACTCGTCGGATAGCAAGGCTTTGTCTTCGCCGGTGTTCTCGCTCAAGAGCTGCAGGATACGTACGGCGCGATAGGCTGCCATCGAGGCGGCGCCTCTGGTCGTGGTCTCGTAGTTTTCAACAACTGATTCGGTCATAGTGCCCACGTCCTTTCCGGTTTTGGCGATGACGGCTCAGAGCCTAGGGCGTGGAGTCTGGCCAAGGACGCATGACGCCTTGGACGGTCGATGGCTGCCGGCAAACGGTGGGTCGAGTTTTCAACAGCCCTGCTCAACTAACCAAAAGCTTGCCAAAAGCTTGACGGATGCTGTTGAAAAAAGCGCCCCTCGGCTGTTGCCGAGAGGCGCTGGCGCGATGTTACATGCGCGTTTTGTGGCGTTGATGCGATTAGAAGTCGGCGTTGCCCACGGTGCGCGGGTGCGGCAGGACGTCGCGGATGTTGCCCACGCCCGTCAGATACATGACCAGACGCTCGAAGCCCAGGCCGTAGCCGGCATGCTTGCAGGAGCCGTAGCGGCGCAGGTCCAGATAGTACTTGTACTGCTCGGGGGCCATGCCCAGGTCCTTAATGCGGGCCTCGAGTAGGTCCAGGCGCTCCTCGCGCTGGGAGCCGCCGATGATCTCGCCAATGCCCGGCACCAGGCAGTCGGCGGCGGCGACGGTCTTGCCGTCCTCGTTCATGCGCATGTAGAACGCCTTGATCTCGGCCGGGTAGTCGGTCACGAAGGTCGGGCGCTTAAAGTGCTCCTCGGTCAGGAAGCGCTCGTGCTCGGTCTGCAAGTCGATGCCCCAGCTGACGGGGTAATCAAACTGGTGGCCAGCAGCGACTGCCTGCTCCAGGATCTCGACGGCCTCGGTGTAGGTAACGCGGGCAAAGTCGGAGTTGGCGACATGGTCCAGGCGCTCGAGCAGACCCTTGTCCACAAACTTGTTGAGCATATTGAGCTCGTCGGGGCAGGTTGCCATGACGTCCTTGAGGACATACTTGAGCATGGCCTCGGCGTTATCCATGTAGTCGTTAAGGTCGGCAAAGGCCATCTCGGGCTCGATCATCCAAAACTCGGCGGCGTGGCGCGTGGTGTTGGAGTTCTCGGCACGGAAGGTGGGGCCAAAGGTGTACACGTCGCCAAAGGCCATGGCAAAGTTCTCGGCATTGAGCTGGCCGGACACGGTGAGGCTTGCATGCTTGCCAAAGAAGTCCTGGCTCCAGTCGACCTCGCCGGACTCGGTGAGGGGCGGATTTTTGGGGTCGAGCGTGGTCACGCGGAACATCTCGCCGGCGCCCTCGCAGTCACTCGTGGTGATGATGGGGGTGTTGACGTAGACAAAGCCCTGCTCCTGGAAGAAGCGGTGGATGGCGGCAGCCGCGACAGAGCGGATGCGGAACACGGCGCGGAACAGGTTGGTGCGCGGGCGCAGGTGCTGCTGGGTGCGCAGGAACTCGACGGTTGCGCGCTTCTTCTGCAGCGGGTAATCCGGGGCGCTCGTGCCCTCGACCTCGATGGAGGTGGCAGAAAGCTCGAAAGGCTGGGGCGCATCGGGGGTCAGCTTGACGGTGCCGGTGCAAATGAGTGCGGCCGAGACGTTTTGATGGGCGATCTCGTCGTAGTTGTCGAGTGCCTCGCGGTTCATGACGACCTGCAGGTCGCGGAAGCAGCTGCCGTCGTTGAGCGTAACAAAGCCAAAGTTCTTCATGTCGCGGACGGACTTGACCCAGCCGGCGACGGTGACGGTCTGGCCACCGAGCGACTCGGCATCGGCATAGAGCTGCGCGATTTTGGTGCGGTTCACGTATCCTCCCATAACGGTTGAATGATAGTTATCCATACAGTTCGATATTCTAGCAGCTCGGCTCATTTGGGCTATACAGATAAGGCATTGACGGGATGGTTTTTCAAACGAAAAGCGCCCGCGGCCAAATGGTCGCGGGCGCTTAACGAGGTGCCTTTTTGGCTGTGTGGCGCGGGGCCTGGCTACTTGGTCTTGGCTACCAGCAGCGGGTCGCCAAGCTTGACGAGCGGGTTGCCGCCAATAAGCGTTCCAGACTCGCCGACATGGTCGATGCTCTTAAGACGATCGAGCTCGGAGACGATGACGGTCACGATGTCCTCGTGACCAGCGGCCTTAATGGCCTCGCGGTCGAAGCTGATGAGCGGCTGGCCTGCCTTGACCACATCGCCCATCTCGACAAAGCGGGCAAAACCCTTGCCGTTCATTTCCACGGTGCCCAGGCCAACATGGATGAACACGCGAAGACCGTCCTCGGTGATCATACCAATGGAGTGGTTGGTGACAGTGGTGGCGCCGATGCGGCCGTTGGCGGGCGCATAGATGGTGCCGGTAATGGGCTCGATGCCATAGCCCTGGCCAAGCATGCCCGAGGCGATCGTCTCGTCGGGAACCTCGTCCAGGTTGACGAGCACGCCGTTGACGGGGGCGTAGATGACGCCTTCGCGGGTAGCGAAGCTTGCTGCGGGCGGAACGGACGCCTCGCCGGTCGAGGTGAAGGTGGACTTAAGCGAATCGAGCAGACCCATAGTTGCCTCCAACTTAAATAGGCGCATATCGCGCGTATGGTTTGCCGGAAACGTTTCATATGTGTTTCGCGGCTTGGTCAACGCCCCTATTCTACGCTGCTCAGCGATACCTCTGAGCTGGGATTATGTGATATATCAGTTGGAGGGAAACTAATTGCTGGTGTGTTTCTGCGCCACGGGTTCAAGTGGGGTACGCTTGAAGGCGAAAAACAAGGGCGCATAATTTGCGCGAAGGGAGCACATATGATTGTCGAGAACCATGCGCTGTGGGGCGAGGAGCCGACCGAGGATTATCCGGCGACCTTTACGTATCTGGGTGCCGAGCCGCTGCCCGACAAGCCCAATGGCCGCCGCCCCGCGGTGATCATCTGCGGCGGAGGCGGGTTTACGCATATCGCTCCGCACGAGCAGGACCCGGTGGCGTTTGCGTTTTTGGACCGCGGCTACCAGGCCTTTGTGCTCAACTATGTCACGAGTTCTACGGGTGACGTGAGCTTTCCGCACCCCCAGGCAGATCTTGCCAAGATGGTCGCCACGGTGCGCGCGAATGCCGACGAGTGGCATGTCGACCCCAAGCGCGTGTGCGTCGTGGGCTTTTCTGCTGGCGGCATGATTTGCGCCTCGCTGGCAACACAGTGGAAGACCGGCCCCTTCGCGGCACTTGCCGGGGCGCGTCCGGACGACATTCGTCCCGATGCCGTGGTGCTGGGCTATCCATTGCTCGACTTTGCCTATGTGCGCGACATGCAGACGCGCGATCCGCGCATTGACTTGCGCGTGCCCAAGACGGGCGGCAAGACGGGGCGCGATTTGCTCAACGACTACCTGTCGATGGTGACGGGCGGCGAGGCAACTGACGAGCATCTGGCCGACATCTGCCCCACCACGCATGTTTCGCGCCAGATGCCACCGACTTTTGTGTGGGGCGTGTCCGACGACAAGACGGCGCCGATCGCGCAGGTCTACCCGTTTGCGCAGCGCATGGCCGAGGAGGGCGTTGCATGCGAGATGCACGTCTTCGACCAGGGTGGTCACGGCCTTTCGCTCGGCAACGCCAACACCGCGGTCGACAACGAGGACAAGCAGGTGGCGGTCCGCCCTTGGATTCGCCTAGCCTTCCGCTTCCTGGAGCGCCATCTGTAAGAGGACGGGCATCCCAGCCCTTCAATAACTTGCGGTGAAATAGTTCCGATCTGGGGCATCAACCAGCCCATCCAGGAACTATTCCACCGCAACTTTGTTTTTGATGTCCCGTCCGGAAACTGCACCCCAGTCTCGCCCTTCAAGGTGGGGCACGGTTTCCCATAGGGCCTCGATTTGGAAACCACATCCCGTTTCGAGCTCAAATTCTGGGTCGCAGTTTCCCCGAGGGGCCCCGTTGGGAAACTGCGACCCGTTTCGAGCGGGAATAACGGGACACGCTTTCCGCAAGGGCATCGTTTCCTACCAAACGGTGAACTGGGCGTTTTCTGTGTTCCAATGGACATCGCGAACGTAGTCGCGCACGCCCGTCGCATCTCGTGCTTCGAACAACTCAAGAATATGAGCATGTTCGTTGTTGGCTTTATTGAGCAGCTTACACGCCGTCTCCTGGTCAACAGTCTCGTAATCGCGCTTGATAAAGCAACGCTCGAGCTGTGAAATCATGTCGCGCAGACGATCGTTGCCACAGCGGTTGAAGTACGTAAGGTGAAAGTCTCGCTGAATGTCGTCATACTTACGGATGAGACCGCCTTGGATCGCGAGGTCCATGGAGCCGACGAGAAATTTCAGCTGCGTAATATCGTCGTCAGTTAGATTCGGACAGGCGAGATATGCGGCCTGCCCGTCGAGCGGCCCCATAATCTCAAAGACTTCAACGGCGTTTTGCTGATCGAACCCACGGACGCGGAATCCGCGGCGGGGGAGATTGTCCAGGTAGCCGTCGCTTGCCAGCTGGATGAGCGCTTCGCGGACCGGTGTGCGCGACACGCCCATGGCATCGCAGATCGCCTGCTCGCTCAGCCGGTCGCCGGCCGAAAGCTCGCCGGCGTCAATACGGCTCGAAATATAGTCGTATACGTGGTCCTTCAGGGGCCTTCTGAGCGTTTCCATGAGCCTATGTTCCTTAACGGTATATTTCTAAAAGCAAATACGTTTCACTTGAATAGCTCAGTTGAATTATAGAACGACCAGCTAAATCATGCTACTTTGCGCCGATACGTAAGAATACGCTTACCGAAGAATATCTACCGTTCAGGATTGTATACAATATACAAAACAGGAAAACCGCCCTAAGATAAAGCCATCGAAAGGAAGGCGGGCGCGAAGAAGTCCCGCTCTCTGCTAAGAGATCCAAGGAGGATCATCATGACCAAGTTCAGCCACGTCATCATCCGCCGCCCCGGCAAGTCCCTGAGCAATGGCATCACGAGTGCCCCCGAGCTTGGCCAGCCCATCTACGAGCGCGCCATCGAGGAGCACTACGATTACGAGCATGCGCTCGAGCAGTGCGGCGTTGACGTGTCGGTGCTGCCGGCACTCGAGCAGTATCCCGACAGCTGCTTCGTCGAAGATCCGGCCGTTATCACTCGCTGCGGCGCCATCATTACCAACCCCGGCGCCGATAGCCGCAACGGCGAGAAGGACGAGATCGAGCCGGCCGTCCGTCGCTTCTTTGACGACGAGCATGTCAAGCACATCGTTTCTCCGGGCACGCTCGACGGCGGCGATGTCATGATGGTCGGTGACCATTTCTACGTCGGTCGCTCCGCTCGTACCAACGAAGAGGGCATCCGCCAGTTCTGTGAGATTCTCGAGGGCTGGGGCCTCGAGGGTTCTGAGGTTCCGCTGGAGGAGGTCCTGCACCTCAAGACGGGCGTCAACTACATCGAGGACAACAACATGCTCGTCTCTGGTGAGTTCATCGATAAGCCCGACTTTGCCCAGTACAACAAGATCGTCGTGCCCGAGGACGAGGCGTACGGCGCCAACTGCATCTGGGTCAACGGTACGGTCATCGTTGCCGAGGGCTATCCGACTGTGCTCAAGGCCGTGCAGGATCTGGGCTACAAGACGCTCGTCGTTGACACCTCCGAGTATCGCAAGGTCGACGGCGGCCTTTCTTGCCTGTCGCTGCGCTTCTAACGCGATAGCTGTAACAGTCTGATGATCGCTTGACCGATGGCCCGGCACCCGATTCGGGACGTCCGGGCCATCTTTCGTTCGATCACATGATGAAGGGGGTGCACATACAATGGCCTCTAAAGCTCAAAATGAAGAGATTATCGACCCTAATGGCCTCGATCTCTTTCGTCTGACCATGATGGTCATTACCGCCAGTATTTGTGGCGGCATCTTTTCGCTTGCCGGCGATATGGCAGCAGGTGGGGCAAATACCGGTGCGGTTATCGTCTCGTGGGGAATTTGCTTTATTGGCGTCTTTGCGCTGATGATGGTGTTCAACGGTTTGTCTCAGGCCCGTCCCGACCTGACCGGCGGCATCTATGCATACGCTGCGGCCGGTTTTGGCGATTACATTGGATTCAACTCCGCTTGGGGCTACTGGATCAGCGCATGTCTTTCCAACGTGAGCTTTGCGCTCTTGCTGTTTAGCGCGCTGGGCTATTTCTTCCCTGCGTTTGGCGCGGGTAACAACCTGCTTTCTATCGTTTGCGCCAGCGTGTTTTTGTGGTTCCTTACCGCCCTTGTGCTTCGTGGCGTTAAGGAGGCTGCGGGCATTAACACGATCGTCACGTTGGCGAAGCTGGTGCCGCTGGGGCTCTTTGTGCTGAGTATCGTGCTCCTGGGTAAGTTCAACGTCGATATCTTTATGGACAACTTCTGGGGAGAGCCGGCTGGTCCTGGCTTTGGCGAGCAGGTTGTCTCGACCATGATCGCCCTTGTCTGGGTCTTCACGGGCATCGAGGGCGCTGTCGTTATCTCGGGCCGTGCAAAGTGCGTGCGTGACGTCGGCCGCTCGACGGCGCTCGGATTTGCGGCTGTATTCACGCTGTATCTGATCATCTCGATGCTGTCGCTCGGCATTATGCCGCGCGAGGAGATGGCACAGCTTGCAACGCCCTCCATGGCGGGAATTCTCGAGTGCGCAATCGGTCCGGTTGGTGCTGCCATCGTAAACCTTGGCGTTATCCTTTCGTTGGTCGGCGCGCTGCTGGGCTATGTCATCATTGCGTCCGAGACGCCGTTCGAGGCGGCGCGCCAGGGATCCTTCCCTCTGGCGTTTGCCAAGACGAACAAGCACGACGCCCCGGTGGTAACGGTTCTCGTGAGCTCCGGCATCACGCAGCTCTTCTTGATCGTGTCGTATGTGGCGGCGAGCACCTACCAGTTCTTCTATAGCTGCGCGGTCAACACGATTCTGGTTCCGTATGTCTGCTCGGCTGCCTATTACATGGTGATTGGCTGGAAGAACGAGCATCTGGACGGGCCGCATGCGCCCAGCGTCGGCAAAGCCCGCTTCTTCGGTACGCTCGGCTTCATCTACACATTGTTCCTGGTGTGGTCGACGGGTCTTCAGGGCGTTATGATCACGACGATTCTTTTTGCTCCGGCCATTCCCGTTTATATGCTGGGCGAGCGAGGCCGCGGTAAACCGGTGCTTCCGCATCTGCACGACAAGCTGATCGCAGCGGTGGTCATTGTCGTGGCAATCATTTCGCTGTATCTGCACTTTGCCGGCATTGCGCCGATAGTCTAAGACTGCGGCAGGCTTCATCGCTTGGTAAGCCGACGGAGGCATCGCGTGCCGGTGTCGTCCGGTAATCCATAACTGACGTGGGCCTCTGTAACGTGCCTTTGTGAGCGCCCACCAAGCCCGCGCAGGTGACATTTGTTGCCAGCGCGGGCTTTTGCTGTTGCGGCGAAATGCTGCCGGCAGCTGGGGACGTTCCTATTGTGCCGGCACCCTGGGACACTCCTTGGATGTTCCGCATGCGACGGAGGGAACGGATCATTTTGTCGAGGGGCGGGCGGCTGTTTTGGTCCTCGGGGAAACCGCGTCCCGTTTCGAGAGCAGATTCCGGGCCGCAGTTTCCCCGAGGGCCCCATTGGGAAATTGCATCCCAGTCTGAGCGTCGATTCCGGGCTGCAGTTTCCGCTAGATGCCTCAACCGGAAAGCCCATCCCGTTTAGGTGTTCCGGAGTGGGATTCGGTTTCCGCTGCAGGCCCGTCTGGGAGGCAATGGCCCAGAATCCCCCTTGCACCGATCTGTCGATTGAACATCGTTGCGTGTTCGCGCTATCATGCATGGTTAAAATTGGTTAGCCATGGCAAACGGTTAGCCATGGTGAACATAAATACAACGCCCTGTGGGCGCCGGGGGAGGAACACGGACGTGAAGCTCGATACACTCGAGATTGGAAAGGACGCCGTTGTCGCATCGGTGGCATCGGACGATCAGGCACTCCGACAGCATATTTTGGATATGGGTCTAACGCCGGGCACCGAAGTCACCATGATGAAGTACGCCCCCATGGGCGACCCGCTCGAGATTCGCCTGCGTGGCTACGAGTTGACACTGCGCAAGGACGATGCCGCTCGCATCGAGCTCGTGGGTATTCACGACACCGATACGGGTCCGCGCGCTAACGCCGCAATCGGCACGACGGAGCATCCGGCTCTGGGCGAGGGGACGTATTCGCCCCGTGCGGCAAAGACGGCCGTGCCCGAGGGCGCGCCGCTGCACTTTGCCCTCGCCGGCAACCAAAACTGCGGCAAGACCACGTTATTCAACCAGCTGACGGGCTCCAACCAGCACGTCGGTAACTTTCCCGGCGTGACGGTCGACCGCAAAGATGGAACCATCCGTAACCATCCCGAGGCGAGCGTTACCGACCTGCCTGGCATTTACTCCCTGTCGCCGTACACAGGCGAAGAGGTCGTGAGCCGTCAGTTCATCCTCGACGAGCGTCCGGACGCCATCATCGACATCATTGACGCTACCAATATCGAGCGTAATCTGTACCTGACACTGCAGCTCATGGAGCTCGACCGTCCTATGGTCATCGCGCTCAACATGATGGACGAGGTGACCGCCAACGGCGGCGCCGTAGACGTCAACTTGCTCGAGAGCCTGTTGGGCGTGCCCGTTGTCCCCATTAGCGCTGCCCGCAACGAGGGCATCGGCGAGTTGGTGGACCACGCCCTGCACGTGGCACGGTTCCGCGAGCGCCCTGGTCGCCTGGACTTTTGTGCGCCCGACGGTCCGGACGGCGGTGCGCTGCATCGCTGCATCCACGGTATTGCTAACCTGATCGAGGACCATGCCGTGACGGCGCACATTCCGGTGCGCTTTGCGGCGACCAAACTGGTCGAGGGCGATGAGCTGGTAACTGAGGCGCTTCACCTGGATCGCAATGAGCTCGACGCTATCGAGCACATCATTACCCAGATGGAGGGCGAGGCCGGCACCGACCGTCTGTCTGCGCTGGCCGATATGCGTTTTAGCTTTATCGGCGACGTGTGCGGGCGTTGCGTCGTCAAGCCGCACGAGAGCCGCGAGCACGTGCGCTCCGTCAAGATTGACCGCATCCTGACAGGTCGTTACACAGCCATTCCGGCGTTCCTGGTGATCATGGGCCTCGTCTTTTGGCTGACGTTTGGCGTGATCGGCGCGGCGTTGCAGGGACTCATGGAGGACGGTATCGCTACCATCATCGCCTCGGCCGATGCGGGCCTCAAGGCGTTCGGTACCAACGACGTGGTGCGCTCGCTGGCTGTCGACGGCGTGCTTACGGGTGTGGGTAGTGTACTGACCTTCCTGCCGATTATCGTCGTGCTTTTCTTGTTCCTCTCCATCTTGGAAGACTCCGGCTACATGGCGCGCGTGGCCTTTGTCATGGATAAGGTGTTGCGTCGTTTTGGCCTGTCGGGCCGTAGCTTCGTGCCCATGCTCGTCGGTTTTGGCTGCACCGTGCCGGCTATCATGTCGACCCGTACGCTCCCATCCGAGCATGACCGCAAGATGACCGTCATGCTCACGCCGTTTATGAGCTGTTCGGCAAAGTTGCCGGTCTACGGCTTGCTGTGCGGGGCGTTTTTCCCGCAGGCGACGGTTCCCGCCATGGTCTCGCTCTATCTGATCGGTATCGTGGTCGGCTGCATCGCGGCTTTGGTGCTCAACCGCACGGCATTTAAGGGCGACCCGGTGCCGTTTATCATGGAGCTTCCCAATTACCGCCTGCCGAGCGTCAAGACGACGGTGATGCTGGCATGGGATAAGGCCAAGGACTTTATTACCAAGGCCTTTACCATTATCTTTGCCGCTACGGTGGTCATCTGGTTCCTGCAGACGTTCGATATCCGCTTTAACGTGGTCGCCGACCAGTCGCAAAGCCTGCTTGCCGGCCTGGGTAGCATCATCGCGCCGGTGTTGGCCCCACTCGGCTTTGGCGACTGGCGCGCCTCGACGGCACTCGTCACGGGACTTATTGCCAAGGAGAGCGTCATCTCGACACTCACGGTGCTTTTGGGCGCGACCTCGCCCGCGGCACTGTCGACCATGTTTTCGCCGTTTACTGCCTATGTGTTCCTGGTCTTTACGTTGCTGTACCCGCCGTGCGTGGCTGCGATCGGCGCCGTCAAGAGCGAGCTGGGCGCGCGCTACGCCGTTGCCGTGTTCGCGTTTCAGGTGGCAGTCGCCTGGATCGTGGCGTTTGTCGTGCATTCGGCGGGCATATTGCTGGGGTTGGCTTAGGGGCGCGTTGATGCTCCGCGCTTTTGGGCGAGCAACAATTCAACAAAATATGAGCCAGAATACCGGTAATTGTCGGCCTGCGGGGACTGTCCTACGCTGCAGGTTGCCGTTCGCTGCCTATTTGCTGCCGTTTACGGATTCGTAAATACTTGCAATCGTCGGTCGATTTAACCGCATTACGCGATGCCGATGCACATTTTTTGTGCCCCTTTCTACAATCACTTTGTGTCTATTGCCGAGCATGTCTTCCGTTTCGCCTGTGTGGGGACGTGGGGTGCAATAGTCGTTTGTGGAGGCTCATTGAGGAGGGAATTGATGAAAGAAAAATTCCAATCGTTCGGAAAGGCAATGCTCGTTCCGATTACGCTCATTGCCATTTCCGGTCTCTTTTTGGGTATCGGTAGCGTTTTTACGACCGAACTGACCCTTGTGTCCCTTGGCGTTAATTGGGACTGGTATGCCGCTTCGCCGCTCTTTACGTTCTTCTCGGTATTTAAGGGTCTCGGCGAGGTAATCATTGGAAACCTCGGTGTTTTGTTTGCCGTCGGCTGCGCCTTCTCCTTGTCTCGCAAAGAGAAGGGCTGGGCTGCCTTTTCTGCCCTTGTCTGCTATCTCACCATGCTCAAGACGGTTGAGATTCTGCTTGGAGCAGCTGGCTTGGCTGCCGACAATACAACGGTGGAAGCTCTTCAGAAGGTCGGCCTTACGTCCATTCAGGCGAGTGAGCAGTCCGCACTCTACACTACCTCGCTCGGCTTTTTTGGCTACAGCTCTGGTGTCTTTGGCGGCATTATCGTGGGCTGCCTGGTCGCCTGGATCACCGGCCGTTTTTACAAGACCAAGCTTCCAACGGCGCTGGCGTTTTTTTGCGGGCAGTCGAACGGTTCCCATTGTATCGCTGGTCGCCGGTGGCATCCTGGGCGGCATCATGTACTTCGTCTGGCCCGTCATCGGTGGATGCTTCTCGGGTATTGCGACGTTCGTGAAAGGCTCCGGTCTGGTCGGTACGTTTGTCTATCGCTGGGTGCTCGAGAGCCTTGTGCCGTTTGGCTTGCATCCGCTGCTCGAGACGCCCATGTATTGGACTGAGCTTGGCGGCTCCATGGTCGTCGATGGAACGCGCGTGGTGGGCAATAGCGCCATTCAGCTTGCACAGCTCGCTTCTCCCAGCAGTGACAAGCTCTTGGTTAGGGCCTTCATGGCTGGCTATGGCATTAACGATTACGCGTTGTTCCCGGGCATCGCCCTTGCTATGTGGTCTTGTGCCAAGCCCCAGAACCGCAAGAAGGTTGCTGGTCTTTTAATCCCCACAGTGATTTCGACTGTTTTCTTTGGCGTTACGGAGCCTATTCTCTTTACGTTCCTGTTTGCCGCCCCCTGGCTCTACTTTGGCGTTTACGCTCCGCTTTCCGGACTGGGTGAAGTTCTCTCGGAGGCAATGGGCGTTTCGGTGTACCAGGGAAATATCAAGGACCTGATCCCATTCTTATTCCGCCCCGAGAAGCTTAATCTGCTTCCGTACCTTATCCTGCTCCCCGCCTTTTTCCTGGCAGCTTTCTTCCTCTTCCGGTTCTTTATTACTAAGTTCGATATCAAGACGCCCGGTCGAGACGATGGTGACGATATTGAGTTGATCAACAGCAGAGCTGAGTTCGAGGCAAAGGCCGCTGAGGCAAAGGGCGAGTCTGATAGCACTCCCGAGAAGGCAGTCCAGGGCCGTGCGACCAAGGACAGCGCGCTTGCTGTTGGCATTGTCGAAGCGCTTGGTGGAGCCGACAACATTGATGATCTTGACAACTGCATCTCACGTCTTCGCGTGATTGTCAAGGATGGTTCTAAGGTTGCAGACGACGAGGTGTTCACCAAGAATCTTGAAGCTATGGGCGTTATCCGCCTGAGCGACAAGGCAATCCAGGTCATTTACGGTCCTCGTGTCGGCGAAGTCGCTTCTGAGGTGCACGAAGTTCTCGGTGACGAGTAAAACGCGCAAGTGGCTTTCAATTGCATAGCGCAATTCCAGGGCTTGGCTTCCTATCGCATGATTTAGGGGGCCAAGCCTTCTTGTTTTAGATTGTCAAGGCAGATACTCAATAGTTCTTCGAATGCGAGAATACAACTCCCGGTAAAGCAGTTAGGCATAACGTTCTTAAGATCCATTGGGTGATCGTCACGTATCGTAAAGATTGCGTCTGCCGTCTTGGCGAGCTCACTGTCTTCGTTGCCGGTAAACGCGAGGGTCGTAATGCCCGCGTCGTGGCATGCCCTTGCGGTTTCCAGGATGGCTTCTGTCTGGCCCGATTTGGATATGAGCATCATGCAGCTGAGCGTATTTCGGTTGGATTCGACAAACTGATCGGTTTCTAGGAAGTCCTGTATGACGGCCAAAAAGCCAAGTCCAACGAGCTTGGTCGCCATGTACTGCGCAACGATGCGTGAGAAGCCCTCTCCGTTTACTCCGATCATTCTGTTGCGATGCAGTGCGGCGATGAATACGTCTACATCTCCGGTGTGACATACGAAGTGGACGCTACTGTCTTTGAGTGATTGATTCATTTCGCGGGAGACATGCTGAAGGTGCTTGAGATCGTACATCATTTCGCGGTAGCCACGGTAGCCGAGCTTTTTCGAAAGCCTGATGACTGTCGTCATGCTGGTAAAGCATGCCATGGCGACGGGTTTTATGCCAATATCATCGAGGGCGTCGATATTGTTGAGTAGGTATTCGAGTACGCTTTGCTCGGTTTCGGATAGCTTTGCGGCTGAGTAGAGCTTGGAAATCTGCTTTTTATCAACCATCGGTGCTTCCTTCCCGCCGGACGTGTGTGGCCGCTTCCGTTGCGTAAATAATAACTCCTTGGGGAATTCCTTTCCCGCCTTGCAACCGGGGCGGGAAGCGGCCCTCCATGCTGGATACAATATCCAAACACAGGCGAACCATGCAATATTGAATGTGCTAATTGGGGGTTTCGATATGAAACTTACGGTCATAGGTGGCGGTGGCGTCCGCTCCATGTTTTTGGCAAAGAGCATAGCCCAGCAGGCGTCATCGCTTGGAATCGACGAACTTGTGTTTATGGACAATGATCCCGAGAAGCTGCGCATCTACGGTGGCCTTGCCGCCCATGTCTCGGGCATGCTTTGCCCCACGCTTAATTTTTCACTGACGGGCGATGCAGTCGAGGCCGTTAAGGACGCCGATTACGTGATCACGACGATTCGCGTCGGTGGGGACCATATGCGCGTTCGCGATGAGCGCATTGCTCTTTCGCATGGGGTTCTTGGCCAAGAGACGACTGGCGCAGCCGGCGTGTCTTTTGCCATGCGCTCCGTCCCTGCGCTTGCTTCGTATTGCGAGTTAATCAAGAAGTACGCAAAGCCGGACGTCAAGGTGTTTAACTTTACTAATCCCGCTGGCGTCGTATCTCAGGCCCTACGCGATATGGGCTATGATTTTACTTATGGCATTTGTGATGCCCCCTCGGGCATGTTGCATCAGTTTGCCGAGTATAAAGGCGTTGATCCCGCATCGGTTCAGGGCGAGTGCTATGGACTCAACCACCTCTCGTTCTTCCGCAATGTGACGGTTGACGGCGAGGACATCATGTCCGACTTGATCCACGACGACGGGGCATATGCTCATACAGATCTTAGGTTCTTCGAGAAGGACCTCGTCCTAAATCGCGGATGCGTGCCAAATGAGTACCTATACTATTTCTACTATCGCGAGCGCGCCGTTGCCAACGTTCTCTCTTCGCCCCAGACGCGCGGCGAACTAATCGAAGAAATTAATCGAGAAATGACGAGCGAGCTTGCATCTATCGATATTGAGAACGACTTCGAAAAAGGCCTCGCGTGCTTTGAGAAGTGGTATGGAATGCGCGAAAACAACTACATGGCGGCCGAGACGGGTATTCATCGCGACAAGCCGTGGACGTTTGACGTGTACGGCAAAGATGCTGGCGGATACGCAGGTGTCGCGCTCCGCTTCATGGATATTGCTCGCTCTGGCAAGACGCAGCAGATGATCCTGTGCACCCCCAACAATGGCGCCATCCCCGGCCTTCTCGATACAGATGTCATTGAGTCAACGTGCGATATCTCCACCGATGGCTGCGTGCCGCATCGCGTCGAAGCCGATTCTGTGCCCGCGGGAAACCTCGAATTGATTCGTCGCGTCAAGTACTACGAGCGCACCGTGGCGCGTGGCATCGTTAACCGATCGAAGCGCGACATTGTCGAGAGCCTCGCGATGCACCCGCTCGTTAATTCGTACTCCTTGGCGAAAGATATCGCCGCGCAGTACTTTGAGCTTAACCGCGACTACATCGACGGCTGGACAGACTAGTCTGGACGTTAAAACTAGAAATTATGGATGGGCGGACCGGCGTTTATATTGGCGCCCGTTCGCCCTGCTTAGTAAGAAAACGGGTATAGAGTGAACTTGCGAGAGAACTTCAATGTCTTTCTGGAATCGGGCGATCGGGCGAAGGAATGCCGGAGTGGCTGCACGATGGCGTTATATATCCCCTTGTTTGTTATGAGCGCGCTTCAAATTGGTGTATCAAACGTTGCAACTGAGCTCGCCTATATCAATCCGTCCATTACGCTTATTTGCACTGTGGTCGCGGCCTTTTTAAACCTGCTTCTATCGAATGTGGCTTTTTCATTATTTGCCGTCGACCGGTCCAAAGAGACGGTGCAACCTGCTCGAACCCCTCCGGTTTATCTCTTGGCCTCGACGGTTCCCCTCCAGATTTCTGGGGCGCTGCTAATTTATTTGGTTCACTTGATTTTATCGGCAATTGTAGTGTTTGCCTCGCTTGCGAGCAGTCAGCTCGGGGTGTTGTGTTCGCTTGTGGTGGCAGTAATCGTGACGCTTCTTTCCGCGTCGTTCGTATTCGTGTTAATTGAAGATGCGGACGTGGAGCAGAGGGGACTACGAGGCATTCGGTTTGCACCACGCTACATCATGCGTTCGGTCACGGTGCTTCGTTCCTCCTGGAGAGAAATCGCGCGTCCCGCAACGCTGCTGGTGGCATGGAACCTGGTTGCAAGTTGCGCTATCCAGGTTCTTGTTGGATGGGTAGTTTCGAGTGCGGCGCTGCCGTCGGCACTTTCAGTGACGGCGCTTGTGCATGAGGGACTTTATTATGGGGCGTTTGCTTATATGCTGCTTTTGCTAGTTCATTGTGCGGTTGCGAGTTGGCTCGAAATTGACGTGCTCATGGGGGTGTCCTTGTGCGTATCCGAGCAGGCGCGATAGCCCGAAGATGAAGCCACGTTTTCGACATTGAGTTCCTGCGTACCTTGCTTTCTAAGCAGAATTGGCGCGCCGTCTGTTAACAATCGTTTTCCAAGAATTCTTTTGTTGCTCATTTTATAGACTTCTCATTGCTATAATCGCCCACCGCTCAAGATAATCGGAGAGGTTTTCCTATATGGCTCAAACAAAGCAAGACGGCATCACGCTCAAGCAGTGGCTCCCACTCGTCGGGCTCACCTGCTGCGCGTTCGTGTTCAACACGTCGGAGTTCATGCCCATCGGCCTTCTGACTGATATTGCCGCGTCGTTCTCGCTCACCGAGGCCCAAGCTGGTATCATGATCTCGGTCTATGCCTGGGGCGTCATGCTGCTGTCGTTGCCGCTCATGGTGTTCGCTTCGCGTTTCGAGTTCAAGCGGATGCTGCTGGGCGTGCTTGCCGTGTTCTCGCTGGGCCAGTTCCTGTCCGCCTTGGCACCGACCTATCCCATCTTAGTCTGCGCGCGCCTGGTGGTTGCCTGCGCGCACGCCGTGTTCTGGTCGGTCGCTTCGATTATGGCGTCGCGCCTGGTTGACACACGCCACGGGGCGCTCGCCATCAGCATGATCGCCACGGGCTCTTCCATCGCACAGATCTTCGGCCTGCCGCTCGGCCGCGCCATTGGCCTGGCCGTGGGCTGGCGTATGACGTTTGCCGTGGTCGGGGCGCTGTCTGCTGTCGCGGTCGTCTACCAGGCCACGGTGTTCCCCACCATGCCGGCGGGCGAGCGTTTTACGCTCAAGCAGCTGCCCGAGCTGCTCAAGAACCCGTTCCTCATCGCGCTCTACGCGGTCACGGTCTTTATGGCGACCGGCTATTACGCAAGCTACAGCTATATCGAGCCCTTCCTGGCGCAGGTCGCGCACGTCGATGCGGGCGCCATCACCATGACGCTGACGGCGTTTGGCTGCTCTGGTCTGCTCGGAAGCTGGCTGTTTGGCCGCCTGTTCGATGGGCATCGCTTCCCGTTCTTGGCTATCACGCTCTCCGGAGTGCCGGTCGCCTTGCTACTTATGGGTCCTGCCGCGTCGTCGCTCGCCGCGGTTCTTGGCGTTTGTGCGCTATGGGGCTGCTGCGCCACGGCCTTTAACGTGGCGTTTCAGGCCGAGCTCATCAAGTACACGCCGGCGGACTCGTCGGCCGTCGCCATGTCGATCTTCTCGGGCCTGTTTAATCTGGGTATCGGCACGGGTACCGCGATCGGCGGAGCCGTGGTTTCGGGCCCCGGTATCGCCTGGATCGGCTACGCGGGCGGTGCGATCGCTGCCGTGGGCGTTATCCTCGCCATCACGGTGATGTTCCCAGCCATCCGCCGCGCCAAGCCCGTCGCCTAATCACGTTCCCTCATCAGTTGCGGTGGAATACGGACTGCTGGGTCCAATAAACCCGGCAAACAGTCCGTATTCCACCGCAACTTGGAAAGGGGCCGGGGCAGCTAAAAGAGCCCCGTCCCAAATTAGCTACCCTGCTGGGCATACAATGGATGTCGTTGTGTTGAGCTTACCGGGAGGTTGCTATGTGGGCATACGAGACGACGTTCTATCAGATTTATCCGCTGGGCTTTTGCGGAGCTCCGCGCGAAAACGCCGCGCCCGTTACCGAGGATGAGCTCGCCCAGGCTGTCAACGCCGCGCCAAACCCCGATGCGCCCATCATGAAGATCGCCCAATGGGCCGACTACCTGCAGGAACTCGGCGTTGGCGCTGTGCTCATCAACCCGCCGCTCGAATCTGATAGCCACGGTTACGATACGCGCAGCCTGCGCCACATCGACCGCCGCCTGGGTGGGGACGCCGACTTTGCCGCCGTATGCGACACGCTGCATGCCCACGGCATCCACGTGGTGCTCGACGCCGTCTTCAACCATGTGGGCCGTGGCTTTTGGGCCTTCCGCGATGTGCAGGAGCGCAAGTGGGACTCGCCCTACAAGGACTGGTTCCACATCAGCTTTGATGGCGACTCGTGCTACGGCGACGGCTTTTGGTACGAGGGCTGGGAAGGCCATTTTGAGCTCGTGAAGCTCAACCTGCAAAACCCCGCCGTGGTCAATTACCTGCTTGAGTCCGTGCGCCGCTGGGCCGAGGTCTTTGGCGTCGACGGCCTGCGCCTGGACGTCGCCTACATGCTCGACCGCGATTTCATGCGTCGTTTGCATAGCTTTGCCCGTGAGCTCAAGCCCGGCTTTGTGCTCATTGGCGAGACGCTCCACGGCGACTACAACCAGATCGTCAACGACGAGATGCTCGACTCCTGCACCAACTACGAGTGCTACAAGGGCCTGTACTCCAGCTTTAACTCGGTCAACATGTTCGAGATCGCCCATTCGCTGCACCGCCAGTTTGGCGGCGACCCCTGGTGCATCTACCGCGGCAAGCACCTGCTGTCGTTTGTCGACAACCACGATGTGCCGCGCCTGGCAAGTATCCTCACCGACAAGTCGTGCCTGCGTCCCTCCTATGGCATGCTCTTTGGCATGCCGGGCATCCCGTGCGTCTACTATGGCAGCGAGTGGGGAATTGCTGGCGAAAAGGGCGGCCCCGATGGCGACTGGGCGCTGCGCCCTGCGCTCGATGAGCCTGCGCCCAACGAGCTGACGGCGTTCATCACGCAACTCGCACACCTTCGCTCGGCCGACGACGCGGCTGCCCGTGCTCTCAACTACGGTGCCTATCGCAACGTGGTGATCCAGAACAAGCAGCTGCTGTTCGAGCGCGCCTGTGACGGCGCGACGGTACTCGTGGCGGTGAACGCCGTGGGCGAGCCTTACACCTTTGGCGCCGGCGAACTCAACGGCTCCTTCGTCGACCTGCTTGCCGACGATGCTCCCACGGTCGAGCTGACGGGCACCCTTGAACTTGCACCCTACGAGGTGCGCTATCTGTTGAGAGCCTAGCCCATGGCCGTGTCTGACGAGGACTATCAACATATTGAGCATGGGTTTGAGCCTGTGTTCGACCAGCGCTCGCGCGTTTTGGTGCTGGGGTCGTTTCCCTCGGTGCTCTCGCGTGCCAATGCCTTCTACTATGGCAATCCGCAGAACCGCTTTTGGCGTGTGATGGCCGCGTGCCTCGGTGTATCCGTGCCGTCCAACGAGGGCGATCCTTTGGCAAACGGTGAGCCCGCGACGCTCGATGCCTCCATTGCCGCCAAGCGGGCCATGCTGCTGAACGGCGGCGTGGCCCTGTGGGATGTGATCGAGAGCTGCGACATTAAGGGCTCGAGCGACGCCAGCATCAAAAACGTCGTTCCGGCACATATTGAGCGCATTACGGGCAATGCGCCTATTGAGCTGGTGGTGTGTAACGGAGGTACGGCGGGGCGCCTCTATAAGCGCTATCTAAAGGAGCGGACAGGCCTGCCCGCTGTCGTATTGCCGTCAACTAGTCCCGCTAACGCGGCTTGGCGTCTGGAACGTCTTGTTGAGCGTTGGCGCGAAGCCGTTGACTGGATCGCACGGTAGTCTAGATCCTTGATTGAGCATGGGTGCCGAGGCGTTTCATGATGGCATGCCAGATCGGTGTGGGCAGCGCGGGCCTGGCGCGCACCATGCCGTCGGTGCCGACGTTGGCGGCATTGCCGCCGCCAAGTCGCTGTGCATGCTCGACGGAGCAGCCCATGCGCACAGCGCCCACAAGCTTATCCATCGCTTCCGAAAAAGGTCGGCGCAAGAGTCCCATGCGCGGAGAGCGACGAAGCGCCGCAATGCCGCTGCCGGCGCAGATGGCAACGCCGCCACACCACAATTGGTCATGGCGCTCGCATACCTTGTGCAGACGAACGGCGGTCCCACGCGCCTGTTCAGCGCCCTGTCGTGCGGCTCGGATCACGGCATAGACACGCGTTCCCGTACCGCCAAAGCGCTCAAGCGCCTGCTCGATAGCAGTCAACGTCTCATCGTCAGCCACATCTTCAATGGCCAGCACGATGCCATCGGCAACGCTGCCGGCGTCATTTGCCTTCAAGTCGACTGGGCGGGGGAGTGCAGTGCCGGAAAGCTGTGCATAGGCGGCGATGGCATCCTGCAGGTCCCAAAGCAAAAACTCAAGATCGGCGCTATTGGGAATGCTGATATACGCGATGGTTTGCAGCGTTTTTGGTACATCGCCGCGCGCGGTCGGCTCCATGCCATCTCCTTTCCGGCTCGTTTCCGTTTAGGTTACACCGTCTGGCGGCGCCCCGCCGCGCTATCCTAGTGCAACCCTTACGAAAGGAACGCCATGCGACTGCCCATGAATACCTCGCTTGCCACGCTCAAGCCCTCCGGTATCCGCCGGATCAACGCGCTCGCCGCCCAGCACCCGGGGTGTATCGCGCTTGCGCTTGGCGAGCCCGATTTTCCCACGCCCGATGTGATTAGTGCCGAGGTGACCGCCGCACTGGACCGCGGTGACACGCACTATCCGCCCAACAACGGTCGTCCCGCCCTGCGTGAGGCGTTATCTGCCTACATGGGGGACGCGGGCCTTACGTTTTCGGCCGACGAGGTCATCCTGACCGACGGCGCGACCGAGGCCCTGTCGGCAACATTCATGGCTATGCTCAACCCCAGCGACGAGGTCATTATCCCCACGCCTGCCTTTGGCCTGTACGAAAGCATCGTCGTGGCCAACCACGCCAAAGCGGTCTTTTTGGATACGGAGCCTGCGCAATTTCAGATTGACGAGGATGCGCTTCGTGCTTGCGTGACGCCGGCGACCAAGGCCATCGTCATCTGCTCGCCCAACAATCCTACGGGCTGCATCCTTGACGCGGCATCGCTCGACGCCGTGGCACGCGTGGCAGAGCAGGCAGGCATCTACGTGGTCTGCGACGACGTATACAACCGCTTGGTCTACGCGGACGGCTACGAGCGCTTCGCCCAGCACCACCCGGAGCTGCGTGAGCAGACGGTAGTCATCGAGAGCTTCTCCAAGCCCTGGGCTATGACCGGCTGGCGCCTGGGCTGGCTCGCAGCAGCGGCACCCGTCATCGCCGAGATCGCCAAGGCTCACCAATACCTAGTATCGAGCGCCGTCTCCTTCGAGATGGACGCCGCGGCCCGAGCCCTGACCGTCGACCCAACCCCCATGCTCGAAGTCTACCGAGCCCGTCGCGAACGCGTACTCGCGGCCTTAGACGCCATGGGCCTCGACGTAGTAGAGCCCGCAGGAGCCTTCTACACTTTCCCAAGCATCAAAAAGTTCGGCCTAACCAGCGAAGACTTCTGCATCAAAGCCATCAAAGAGGCCAACGTAGCCCTAGTCCCGGGCGACTGTTTCGGCACCGAAGGCCACGTCCGCCTCAGCTACTGCGTCTCCGACAAAGACCTAGACGAAGGCCTCCACCGCCTGTCCACCTTCGTTTCAACCCTGTAGCCATCAGGGACGCAACACATCAGCCCACCGACTTAAGGCTTATGAGTGGGGGCGCCGGCCAACGGGAAACCGGGCTGCCCCAAAGTCACCGCGGGCCGCGCCGCCGAAGGCCAGGCGCAAGCTTTTCGTAGATTCCGCACGAGCCGAAGAGCACTAAATGTGCTCTTCGTGCGAGCC
>NZ_JADNDZ010000081.1 GCF_015552075.1 Collinsella aerofaciens | reverse complement strand
AGGCCCTCATAAAGGAAGAGCTCGGCGAGTACCTTACGGCGACTCCCTGCGACGGTGATGTCTTTGACGAGTCGATGGACGGACAGCCCATCAAACTCGTGTATGACGATGGCTATTCGCATTTTGAAACCCAGACCAAGGGCACGCTACAGCTTAAGAAGCCCGCGCCGACATCGTTCCAGATCTCCTATGCCCAAACGATCGACAAAGGCGAACGCAAGCTGATGGACGGCGTTGAGCTGCCCGATGTTTCTGGCTCGATGACGCTCGATGCGGGCACCGAGGTCACGCTCGATGCCGGTTCTTTGGGGATGCTCAACGACAACCTTACCTTTAAGGGCTGGTATGATACCGAGTCCGGCGAGTACATTTCCAAAGAGACGGTCTACACGTTTACGCCGAATAAGGATCTGTCCCTCGAGGCGCGCTTTAAGCTCAAGGACTATGCGGTGCACGTCAACGATGCACAGGCGACCGATTCGTCGCAGGATTTTGCACACTTGAGTGTCACTGCTCAAAACTGCTACCGCAATGCCGGTGAAACGGTTGAGCTTTCCGCCGCCACGGACAACGCCCTGTTCTTGGGCTGGTATCTGGGTGAGGGCGATGATGCGTATGCCGTGAGCGATCAGCTCGACTTTACCTATACGGTGGATGAGGAAGACGTGCCCGAGCATTATGACGCATACGGTCCCAAAATCGAGATCACGCCGCGCTACTGCGCCCCGCAGGCGAGTGTGGTGCTGAGTGTGGACGGGGTCGATGAGAACGGACAGCCGCTCGGACAGTTCCTTTCCACCGGCCTGTATGGTATCGGGTCGCGTGTTACGGTCGTGGCGGTCCCGTCGCCCGGCTATGTGTTTGACTATGCGACCGATGCCCTCGGCAACGTCGTCTTTACCGGCGACGATGGTCCTTCCTACACGTTTGTGCTCGAGGGGGATGTGCAGTACACCGCGCATTTCCGCGAGGCGACCGATCCGGACGAGTCACTCGCGGCACTGAAGGCCGCGCTCATCGCTGCGATCACGGCCGCGGCCGTTCTCGCCACCATGTACGGCCTGGGCGAGATCGTCGATCCCATCGCGGCCGACGCGGTGATCGAGATCGGTATGGCTGACAACATTGAGGATGTGGCCGCCGTGGGCACCAAGGTGCTCAAGGAGATCAAGGACATCATCGATGACCACAAGAAGCCTAAGCCTCATGGCGACCATAAGATCGAGATTATTGCCACCGCACAGCCCGAGGTGGGCGGCGTCGTCACTGGCGGCGGTATCCACTATGAGGGGACGGTCGCCACGCTCGAGGCTGTCGCAAATCCCGGCTATCGCTTCGTATGTTGGAAAGAGAACGGCGTCGAGGTCTCGACATCTCCTCTCAAGACGATGACGATCACGGACCTGACACCCGAGGTTGTAAAGATGACGGCCGTCTTTGAGAAAAAAGTCGAGGTCACGGCAGTTGCCGAAGCCGATGGCATTCAGGCCGATTTTTCGACGGGCTGCACCGCAAGCCCTGTAAAGCAGAGCATCACCCGTGGCGATCAGGCTATGGTCACTGCGAGCGAGGGTCCCGACTATGCCTTTGTGGGATGGTTTGAGGACGGCCTCGAGGTTTCGCCCGAGCGCACGTATATCTTCAAGGCCGAGGTCGACCGCCATCTGGTTGCGCGCTTCCGCAAGGCGGACAAGACCATTCTGGTGAATACCGATCCCTTCGATAGCGCTGAGGTGCTGTGCGATGGCATGCCAGTCGTGGATGGCAAGGTTCGCGCGAAGGATGGAGACATTCTCACGTTTACGATGCGGCCCAAGGTACGCCCTGACAATCCTGAGAAGACGTACCGGTTTGTGGAGTGGCGTGAAACCGATGCGCAGGGCATCACGATTGCCAACAAGCAGGAAGTTTGCGAATACCGCGTCAACGGCAATGCCCGGATCGAGGCTGTAATGGACGGCAGGGATGCGCATACTGTGCGTGCCGAGGCCGACCCGCTCGAGGGCGGCACCGTTACGCTGAAGCGCGGCGAGACTGCCGGCATGGTGCTCGAGGTTCCCGAAGGCGAGCGCGTGACCGCGGAGGCCACGCCATCCGAGGGCTACATCTTTGACGGCTGGTATCTGAGCAACGGCGGTTCGGATGCTACCTCGACGCTGGTGTCGAGCGAGCGCTCCTATACCTTCGAGCCCATTACCGACTGCGTGATCCAAGCAAAGTTTACGCGTGCCTGCAAGGTGGACGTTGTCGTTGAGCCTGCCGCGGCCATGGCGGGCAAGTATTTGGTGCACGGCGAGGGCTACTGCATGAAGGGCGAGCCTGCCACGCTGAGCATTGAGCTCACGGCCGAGGCGAGCAAACAATTTACCTTTAAGGGCTGGTACGACGCCAAGACGGACCTGCTTTTGGGCACCGACCCCAGCTACCTCGAGTTCTATCCCGAGGACGCGGAATGCACGGTGCGTGCGGTGTTTGAGGAAAATACCTATACCGTGACGGCGAAAGCCAAGAAGACCTTTGTGGAGCGCGGTACGGTTGAGATCGAGGGGCATTCGGGTGCATCTTCGGTTACCTGCGGATACGGCGATACGGTGATGCTCAAGGCGAAGGCCAACGACGGCTACCGCTTTGACCATTGGAAGGATGGCTCCGGTAAGGAGTACGACACCGCCGAGCTGGTCGTTAAGGTTACCAAGAGCGATGCCTATACCGCGATCTTTACCGACTCAAAACCCGAGGTTATGGTGACGGCCGATTCGTGGCTCGGCGGTACCGTGACGTGCAACGGGACTGTGGTGAAGCCCACGACCGACAAATTCAAGCTGGGGGAGACCCTTACCCTGACGGCCAGGGCCCATCCAGGCTTTTTGTTCCGGGGTTGGTACGTCAATGGTCGCCTGAAGAGTCTCAAGCACGAGACCTCGTTGGCTGCGAAGGCTCGCGGTAAAACCGGGCACTGCGTTATTACCGCGGCCTTTGTGCCCATTGATACCGTCTGCGTGCCCCTCGCCGATCCTGTGGAGGGCGGCACCGTCAAAGCGAGCCGAATCCTTGCCGACCGCGGCGCGGAGGTTGCCCTTAAGGCTACGCCCAATCCCGGCTATGTCTTTACTGGCTGGTATACGGCCGACGGCACGTTTGAGTCTGCCGATGCGGAGTTCACCTGCCACCAGGAGCGCAGCCATGTGCACGTCGCTCGCTTTATGGCAAAAAGCTATGAAGTCGACGCCACGACGGTAGTCGATTCCGACACCGGTTCGCTGGTCGAATCGAGTGCCGCCGGTTGGGTCGAGGGCACGGGTACCGTCGAGGCAGGGCATGCCGCCACGCTGACTGCGCACGCGCTTTCGGGCTATGCGTTTGAGTATTGGGCTGATGCTTCGGGCGCTGTGGTAAGCCGTGACAGCACCTATCACGTGGTGCCGACGTCTGACATGACGCTTCAGGCCGTGTTCTCGGCAAAACAATTTACGGTGGACGTCTCGTGCGAAGAGAGCATGGGCACGGTCAAGGGCGCGGGGACGTATGCCGCCGGGCAAGTTGTCACCGTGCGTGCCATCGCCGCCGAGGATACGGCTTTTGTGGGCTGGTTCCGTAATGGCACGTGCGTGAGCTCCAAGAAAACCTATCGATTTACCGTGCGCGAGGACACGTTGCTCTATGCCGTCTTTGCATCGGGTTCGTATGTCGTGAGCACGGTTGCTTCGCCTGCCGAGGGTGGAGCCGTGAGCGGCTTTGGCGGCTATGAGTCCGGTGATCGCGCAACGCTTCGTGCGATCGCCAGCACCGGGTATTCGTTTGCGGGTTGGACGGACGACAAGGGCGAGACAGTCAGCGAGAACGCCGACTATACCGTTAAGGTCACGGGTGATGCCACCTATACGGCGACCTTTACGCCCCAGTCCTACCAGGTCGTTTTGAGTGCGAGCGACGGTGGCGTGGGCATCCTGAGCGGCGAGGGCTCCTATCAATTCGGCGATACGGTCGAACTCAACGCTACGCCCATGGGGACCAAGCGTTTTGTTGGTTGGTATGTTCTGGACACCGAGGGCAACAAGTCGCTGCTGAGCTGCGATGCCCATTGTTGGATTAAGCTCGACAAGGATATGGTCGAGGGACTCGAGGACGACACACTGGATATTCAGGCCGTGTTTGCCGATCCGTACGAGGTGACCGTTTCGGGCGAGGTCGTGGTGAAGGACAAGGCCTCGAGCAGGGGCTGCCGTGTTACGGGCAGCGGTAGCTTTGCCGTAGGCGATCAGGTGGAACTGACCGCTGTTGCCGGCATGGGCTATCGCTTTGTGGGCTGGAGCACCGACAAGGAGGGTGCCTCGATCGTCGAGACCGCGACGACCCTCGATGTGACCGCCACGCAAGACATAACGTACTACGCGCAGTTCGAATCCGATGGACAGGTGACCATTGCCGTCACGGGGTCGTCCATCTTCCGCGGTACGGCCCTTCTGGTCGACGGCATTCCTACCGGTAGCAGGTCGTACGACAGGGGCGACATGTTTATGGCGATCGCGATTCCGTGGAAGAAGTATCACTTCTCGCACTGGGTCGACGATGCGGGCGTCACGGTGAGCTACAGCGCGTTTTATATCGGCACCGCCAAGGAGAATAGGCAGCTCACGGCTGTGTTCTATGAGACGGGCTGCGATGTTCAGGTCGCTACGTATCCTAAGGATGCGGGCTTTAGCATGGTTGCACTCGGCACGGGCGGCTCCTACCACTCCGCGGCGATTATGTTTACCGTGCCGCATAAGGGCTGGAAGTTTAAATACTGGGTTGACGAGAACGGCCTGCCCGTGGGCTTTACGCCGGTGATTAACCGCGTGGTGTTCGGCAACCGTACCTTTACGGCCGTTTATGAGCGGGCGTCGATGACGGTCACGGCGGTGGATTCGCGTCAGGGCGGGCACGTCGAGGGTTCCTCCGAGGACGAATCTCTGGGCTATGCCGTGACCAACGAAGTCGAGAACGGTGAGTCCACGACCCTGACTGCCGTTCCCGATGCGGGCTATGTGTTCGATGGGTGGTATGCGCGTAACGATGACGGGTCGTTGGGCGATGAACCGCTGAGCACGGATGCAGTTTGGACGTTTGTCCCCGAGGACAACATGACTGTCGAGGCGCGCTTTGTGGAGGCGCCCAAGTACAAGGTGACGGCGCAGGCTGTCAATGGATCGGTCGATCCAGAATCATCCTCGGTCGCTACGGATGGCAAGGTGACGCTTTCGGCGACGCCCGATGAGGGCTGTTACTTGACGCGCGTGACCGTTGCGGAAAAGGCTGGCGAGGACGGTTCGGCCGGCAATGCCTATGACCTTGATATTTCCGACTATAAGGGTGGGGCGTACGAGGTCACACTGAGTGGCGTGAGTGCTCCGCAGCAGGTCACGTTTGAGTTTGCGAAGGCTGCGGCTCCGAAGGTGCTTGCCCAGCCTCAGGATGCGAGTGCTTACGAGGGCGATCCGGTTGAGCTTTCGGTCGCCGCCGAGGCGGGGCGTAATGTTCGCGTCCATACGGCCGTATCTTCGGGTTCTGCCGCCGACGTTAAGCTGAGCTACCAGTGGTATCGCGTGTCTGCCGATGGCAATGTGAAGCTGGAGGGCGAGACGGGGGAGACCCTCTCGATTGCCCAGCTCGACAGCGACAGCGAAGGCGAGTACTTCTGCCGCATTACGCAGAGCTACCTGGGCACGGTGACAAAGACGGATACCGAGCATGCGGCGGTGGCCATCGTGCCACGAGAGGCGCTTGTGTTCAACGGGCGCGTGCTGCCGGCGGCGACCGCGCACGATGAGTACCATGTCGACATTGCCGGTGCTACGGGCGGCAAGGCGCCGTATGCGTACAACTTGGATGAGGTTGAGGTTCCCGAGGGCATGCAGCTGACGCTGGCCGATGACGGTTCGGGTGCCTTGGTGCTCTCGGGCGTGCCTTCGGCTACGGGCGTGTGCCGCTTCAAGATTAGGTGCACCGATGACCTGGGCAACAAGCGTGTTGCACACTTCGCGCTGGTCGTGAAGGCGAAGGAAGCCCTGCTTGCATTTGAGGGCCAGACCTTTACCTACAACGCGACGGCGCAAGCTCCGGAGCTTTCGGGCGTGCCCGAGGGTTGCGAGGACGATGTCGCAGTAACGTATCTGGGCACGGGCGATACGCATTACTCGTCTGATAAGGCACCGGTGGATGCCGGTACGTATCGTGCGGCGGCGACGCTCGACGCCAACGGATATGTGGGCAACGCGAGCTGTGATTTTGTCATCGAGAAGGCTCCGGTCGATATTTCGATCGAGACGTCTGATGCGACATATGACGGCGCACGGCACGGTGCAGCGGTTGCGGTTGCCGGCCTTGATGCGTCCGCCTATTCCGTCACGTATCGCGGCGTCGATGGAACCTCCTATGGCCCCGCGGCACTGGAGCCGTGCGACAGTGGCAGCTACCGCGTTACGGTTAAGGTGACTGACCCCAACTATCAGGGCAAAAAGAACGCCGAGTTCTCGATTGCAAAGGCCAGTCAGGTCATTACGGGCACAACGAGCTATTCGGGTGTTTATGGCGGCGATCCCATTGTGTTCGACAACGTCGCTCAGACTCCCGTGAGCTTTGAACTCGTTGATTCCGCGGACGACGACGCAAACCCGATTTCGATCAAGGGGCGTTGCGCGACCGTGAAGGCTGCTGGTACGGCACGTGTTATCGCCCATGCCAAGGCGTCTCGAAACTATCTTGCCGCCGAAGACGTTGAGCTGACGGTTACTGTTGCGCCTGCCCAGTTGCTGGTGAAGGTCGACGATGCCGAGCGCTTTGAGGGCCAGGAGAATCCCGAGTTTACCTCGAGCTTGGTGAGCCGCTGCGACACTTCAGACGTTAAGGTTACGTATTTCTGCTCGGCGAATAAGAAATCGCCGGCGGGTGAGTACCAGATCGATGCGGCGGTCGCCGATCCGAACTTCGATGTCGCGGTCGACCCCGGCACGCTGACGGTCAAGAAGAAACCCGAGCGCTACAAGGTGACGGCGAAGGCGGTCAACGGTTCGGTCGACAATGCTTCGGTTACGGTTGTTGAGGGCGGGGACGTGACCCTCTCGGCGACGCCTGACGAGGGTTGCTATCTCGAGCGGGTGACGGTTTCGGAGGCCGGTTCGGACGAGGCCGTCGATCTCGATATTTCCGATTACAAGGGCGGGGCGTACGAGGTCACGCTGAGCGATGTTACCGCGTCACAGGAGGTTACGTTCGAGTTTGCGAAGGCGGACGTGCCGCGTGTGGTCGCGCAGCCGCAGGACGTGAGCGCTCATGAGGGCGATTCTGCCGTGCTCTCGGTCGCTGCCGAGGCGGGCAAGAACGTCGCCGACCACGCGGCCTCGTCCACGGGCTCTGCCGCCGAGATTGAGCTTTCGTACCAGTGGTTCCGTATGGTGAATGGCAAGGCCGTGGCGCTCGAGGGCGAGACGGGTGAGACGCTCTCGCTCGCGGGCCTCGATGACGAGCAGGCCGGCGAGTACTTCTGTCGCATCACGCAGCGCTACCTTGGCACTGAGAAGCAGACGGACAGTGATTGTGCTTCCGTCTCCGTCGTTGCCTGGGATACCCTTGTGTTCAATGGCGACGTGCTGCCGGCGGCGAGCGCCCACAGCACGTACCTCGCAACGATCGCCGGGGCCGCGGGTGGCAAGGCTCCGTACGAGTACACATGGGATGAGACGAAGCTCCCCGACGGGCTCAAGCTCTCCTGTACTTCGGGCAGTCTGACGCTTTCTGGTGTTCCGTCCAAGACGGGCGTTTCCGCCTTCGATATCACGTGCACGGATGCCCGCGGCGTGACCGTGACTGCACAATTTGCTCTCGTTGTCCAGGCGAAGCGCGTAAAGCTTACGTTTGCGGATAGCGACTTTACCTTTAATGGCGCGTCACAGGCGCCCGAAGTTTCCGGTGCTCCCAAGGTCTGCAAGGGCGATCTCAAGATTAAGTACTACGGGACCGGAAGCACGCAATATTCCTCGACCGAGGCTCCGACTGATGCCGGCACGTACCGCGCTGTTGCAACGCTGCGAGCCCATGGCTACACCGGTGCCACTGCCTGCGAGTTCGAGATCGCTCCGGCAAAGCTAACGGTGAAAGTTGATGATGCCGAGCGCTTCGAGGGAGAGGCGAATCCCGCGTTTACCTCGAGCTTGGAGAGCGCGGTTGACACTTCGGGCGTGAAGGTTGAGTACATCTGCGACGCCGATGAGAGCTCCCCGGCGGGTGAGTACCAGATTGATGCGACGGTCACCGATCCGAACTTCGATGTCGAGGTTGAGCCCGGCACGCTGACGGTGAAGAAGAAGCAGGAGCCCGTCGATCCCGATCCGGATAATCCGGACCCGGACCAGCCGGACAAGCCCGATCCCGATCAGCCTGATCCGGATCCCAACCCCGACAAACCCGATCCCGATAATCCTGATCCGGACAAGCCCGAGCCCGATAACCCGGACGTGCCTGTCAATTACGGGGTGACGGTCAAGGCGGTCAACGGTTCGGTCGACAACGGCTCGATCACCGTTGCTGCGGGCGAAAGTGTAACCATCGTGGCGACGCCCGACGAGGGCTGCTACCTCGAGTGTGTGACGGTCGCTGAGGACGGCTCGGATACGCCCGTCGATCTCGACATCTCCGACTATAAGGGCGGATCGTACGAGGTCACGCTGAGTGGCGTCACCGCTTCACAGGAGGTCACGTTCGAGTTCGCGAAGGCGGACGCTCCGAAGGTGATCGCCCAGCCGCAGGATGCGAGCGCCCACGAGGGCGATGCTGTCGTGCTCTCGGTCGCTGCCGAGGCGGGCAAGGGCGTTGCCGACCACGCGGAGTCGTCCACGGGTTCCGCAGCGGACGTGGAGCTGTCTTACCAGTGGTTCCACATGGCGGACGGCGAGGCCGTGGCGCTCGAGGGCGAGACGGGGGAGACGCTCCTCATTGAGAACCTCGATGACGATTACGCCGGCGAGTATTTCTGCCGCATCACTCAGCGCTACCTTGGCACTGAGACGCAGGTAGACAGCGATCGTGCCGTCATTTCCGTTGTGCCCCGGGATGCCCTCGCGTTCAACGGCGGCCTGCTTCCGATAGCGCATGCACATAGTGCGTATCGAGCGACAATCGCTGGAGCCGCGGGTGGCAAAGCGCCGTATGAGTACACATGGGACGAGGCAAAACTTCCCGATGGGTTTAAGTTCTTCCGCACGTCGGGTGGTCTGATGCTCTCGGGCACTCCCTCTAAGGCGGGCGTTTCCACTTTCGACGTCACGTGTAAGGACGTTCTGGGCGAGACTGTGACCGCACAATTTGTACTGGTCGTCCAAGCTAAGCGGGTCGAGCTTGCATTTGAGGGCAGCAACTTCGTCTATAGCGGTGATGCTCAAGCGCCCAAGGTCACGGGGGTTCCCAAGGCTTGCGAGGGCGACTTGAGGGTCAGGTACTACGGGACGGGCGGTACGCGCTATTCGTCGAGTGAAGCCCCGACCAATGCCGGCACGTACCGCGCCGTGGCAACGTTGCAGAGTCATGGCTATGTCGGTGCCGCCTCGCGCAAGTTTAAGATTACGCCGGCGAAGCTCAAGGTAAAGGTCGATGACGCCGAGCGCTACGAGGGAGAGGCGAACCCCGCGTTCACCTCGAGCCTGGAGAGTGCGGTCAATACCTCGGGCGTGAAGGTCGAGTACTCCTGCGATGCCGACGAGAGCTCTCCGGCGGGCGAGTACAAGATCGGCGCGACGGTCACCGATCCGAACTTCGATGTCGAGGTTGAGCCCGGTACGCTGACGGTGAAGAAGAAACAGGAGCCCGTCGACCCCGACCCGGTCGAACCGAGTCCGGACAAGCCCGATGGACCCGATCCGGGTAATCCGGACAAGCCCGAGCCGGATAAGCCCGAGCCCGATAAGCCGGAGCCCGACCAGCCGGACCAGCCGGAGCCGGACAAACCCGGGTCGCCCGATTCCGACCAGTCGGATTCCAAGGACCCGGCAAAACCCGGTAGCTCGGATGATTCCGCGGCCGATAAGACAAAGGCGAATGGCGCGGAAAACTCCGGCAAGAAGGCTTCGTCCAGGACGAGCGCTCAGCAGCTCGCCGATACGGGCGACAAGGCGCCGCTCGCTGTCGCCGTCGCTGCAGGCGCTGTTGCACTTATCGCGCTGGGGTTCGAGCTGCTGCGTCGCCGCCATCCGGGCGCGTAGTGCACTCGCTTGGCAGCCAGATTGACGCCCTGGCAGGATGTAGCCTGCTAAAGCGTTTATACTTGCGGGACGGGTATTTTGCCCGTCCCGTTTTTGTTTCGACCCGAAAGGTGTGCCTATGGCCTCATCTGCACCGCGCGGTCTGCGCTCCGACCATGTCGTTACCGTCGGCATCGCTCTATTCTCGATGCTCTTTGGCGCAGGCAACTTGATCATTCCACCGCTGTTGGCGCTCCAAGCTGGAACTGCCACGCCGCTTGCCATGATTGGCTTCCTTATCGCCGCCATCGGCCTGCCTGTGATAGGATTTATCGCCGTGGCGCTTGCCGGAACGGCGCGTGAGCTGGCCAGCCGCGTGCACCCCAAGTTCGGCGAGTTCTTCGTCGCGGCGGTGTACCTGGCGATCGGTCCGTGCCTGGCCATTCCGCGTACGAGCTCCACAGCCTTCGAGATGCTGGTGCCGCTGCTGCCCGAGGGCATCTCGCTTGGCACCGCGCGCCTGGTCTTCGCCGTCGCCTTCTTCGTCGTTGCGTTTGCGCTCACGCTGCGCCCCGGCGTCATCACGCGCGTGCTCGGTCGCATTACGGGCCCTGCGCTCATCGCGCTTATCGTCCTCGTTGTCGGCGCTGCCGTGATCTCGCCGCTGGGACCGGCTGCCGCGCCGCAGGCTCCCTATGACGCCGGTGCTGCGGTCCAGGGCTTTCTGACCGGCTACCAGACCATGGACCTGCTCGCGTCGCTCGCCTTCGGCATCATCATCGCCGAGACAATCCACGAGTTGGGCGTGACCGATGACAAGCGTGTCGCCTTCGAGATCTCCCGTTCCGGCGTGATCGCCGGCGTGCTCATGGCCATCATCTACTGCGGCCTGGCGCTTGCCGGGATGCAGCTCGGCACCGTTATGCCCGACGCCACCAATGGCGCCGCCATTCTCGCCCGTTCGGCTTCCATGCACTTTGGGCTGGCCGGCACGGTCGTGGTCTTCGCGATCTTCTTCCTCGCCTGCATGAATGTGTGCATTGGTCTCATTAGCTGCTGCTCGCGTTACTTTTGCGAGACGTACGTGGTCGAAGGGGGAGCGGAGGCTTCAGAGGAGGCCATGCGCCGCCCGTTTGCGATTCTCGCCTTTGTGTTCGCGGCGTTTTCGTGTGTGCTTTCCAACGTGGGCCTCGACGTGATCCTTATGTTCTCGGTGCCCATGCTCAACGCCTTGTATCCCGTCGCCATCGTACTGGTGCTTATGGGCCTGGTTCACGGCTTTTGCGACGCGCATCCGCAGGTGTGGGTCTGGGTCGGCGGTGTGGTTGCCGTGCAGAGCGTGATCACCTCGGTCCGCGATGCGTTCTTTGCGGGCGCGTGGCTACCGTTTGATGTTCTTCCGCTGGCGGATATCGGTGCCGCGTGGGCGCCGGTTGCCGTGGCGGCGTTTGTGATCGGTCTGCTCCACAGCAAGTTTGTCGCACATTCGAGGAGCTAGGGTTTCTGCGCTTGCACAGGCGGGGAGTCTCCCCTATAATTTCCTTCGCTTTGGGACACGCAAGGTTTAGACCTTAGCTGCTCAACACCTTCGGGACGTGGCGCAGTTTGGTAGCGCGCCTGCTTTGGGAGCAGGATGTCGCAGGTTCAAATCCTGTCGTCCCGACCATATCTTGCGGGCGTAGTTCAATGGCAGAACCCCAGCCTTCCAAGCTGATGACGCGGGTTCGATTCCCGTCGCCCGCTCCATAAGATAGCTTAACGGCTCTGATTCCCTTTGGGATCAGAGCCGTTTTCGTAAACGTGCCGGGGACCCCACATCCCCTTCTAAGTTGCGGTGAAATAGTTCCTGTTTTTGGGCTTTTCTCGGCTATTCAGGAACTATTCCACCGCAACTTATTTGAGGCTGGGTGGATAAGGCCGCTCGGATATGCGTGGGTCAAGAGTCGGCATATGGCTTTGTTGTTGGAATGCCGAAGCCGCACATCATGGTGCCGAACGCTTCGACATTGTAGGTGTCAGAAAGTTTGAAATGGATGATGTTGTGGCCCATAGCGCGTAAGTTTGCATCGCGTATAAGGGCGGCTCGATAAGTTTTTGCCGCGGCGTGTTCGGAATCGTCTTGGTGATTGTCTTCAAATTTACCCAGGCCATGGAGTTCAGCCAGCTTCCAAGATCCGTCCGGCATCTGCCAACCGTAATCTGCAAGGTAGTATCCTGCATTTCCCGGCCGAGTGATTTCAACCTGAAGTTCGGGAGTGGCTACTCCAGCGAGGATCATCGCTGCCCTTGCCTCAGATTCACCGCCGTTGTCTGACCTGCCGTCCATGTGCTCAAAAACGTCAAACGCACGTGCGATGCCGTGCAGCCCACGGCAATTGGCCTGTGCATACGCGCGCAACTCTTCGCGCTCGACATCATACTCACGAGCCAGGCCATCGACATAGCCCAGCGCATATCGAAAAGCGCTCGTTCGGGCGATATCGACCACCGTGCGGTACGGATCTGTCAACGTAAACGGACCGAGCTGCCACACTTCGCCCGCCCGCCAGCGACGATACTCAACGAATTCGTACGTATCGCGCCTGGTGGCTCGCGGCAACAGAACTTGTACCTTATCGAGAAGTGTGTGTGCCGAACCGATACCATAGAGCAGAGCCGCGGACGCCCCACAAAATACCGCTTCGGGTTCAACGACCGCAATGGCGGATGCCAGCTGAAAAATGCGGTCTTCTATACCAAGGTCATTCCAGTATGCAGGGTCGGCATAGACGTGGTTATAGAGTCGAACGATCATTTGCTTTTGCATGAGCGAGTAGGCACAACGTTCGTCCCATTTTTCGGTGGCAATAAACAAGCGTCCGTCATGATGGGCCTCGAATACCGAGAAGAAAAGCCTTGTCTGAGATTTGGAACAGTGATCGGCCTTACCCATTAGCGACCCCATGTCTCGAGGATGAGCGAACGATACCACGCTATCGCATATTGATTTCGCTGAACCTTGCCATGAGCTGACCAAAAGCTTGACGCCGCAGCTCAGAAGGTTAGACCCGACCAAAAGATATCGGTAAACGGTTGTCAGGGGCCTTTCAGCGGTGTTGAAATCTGCCCTTACAAAAAGTTGCGGTGAAATAGTTCCTAAATGGCCGTCAGAAGGCAAAAAATAGGAACTATTTCACCGCAACTTAGGAGGGGATGGGGTTGAGGGGCGGGGCGGTGCCGCTGTTTGTCGATTAGCTGCGGGGGCGTTGGCGGAGCTTGTCGATGGTGGAGTCGGTGCTTCGGCTGCGGGCTTCGGCGGCGCGGTCGCGGACTTCGGCGGCGGTTTGGCGCTGGCGGCGGTAATCGATCATGCCTTGGATGATGGGCTTGCCAAAGCTCACGACATCATCGTTGTAGATGGCGGTACGGGCGGCAAGCAGACAGTCGGTAAAGTCCATATGGGTTTTGCCAAAGAGTTTGATGGCAAGGGCGACAACGGTGGGCTCGTCGACCATGACGTCATCGAGCAGTCTTTTCATGGCCGCAGCAATCTCAACGCGGGGAACCTTATAGACGTCGCGCAGCGTGACCACGACGCGCGTGATGATTTCGGGGTAGACACGAGCGGTGCGGGTGGCGATGACCTTGGCGGCGCGCGGTGACAGAACCTCGTCGTCGTTAAGCAGGTAGCGTAGGATGACGGTCTCGTCGATGATGGTGCTACTCATGGATATCTACTTCCTCGGGACCCAAAACCGAATCGTCGCTTTCCGTAGCAAGGTATTCAATCCAGGCATTGCGTTCCTCAGAGCGGCGATTGGGGTCCCCATATGCTTTGAGCGATCCATAGGCGGCGGTGCCGTCCTTTGAGCGTACGGCGACTGGCTGAAAGGGGAGCTTGCGCATCAAAATGCTCTGAGCGACAAATAGGCGGACGGCCTCGGCGAGCGAGGTGCCCATGGCGTCGTAGAGGCGCTCGGCATGCTGCTTGTCATCTTCGCGGATGCGCACCTGCAGGATGGCTCTTTTTTGAGTCGATGACATCGCTGGCCTCCCTTTATTAGCGTGCAATATGGATGGTCAAATACGGCACGTGCCGATACTTGGCAATCATATATCCAATACTTTATTGCACTCAAGTTTATGAGTGTAAACATTACTACAAGCGTAGTACATCTTTAAAAGAAGAGCGCGAAATCTCTCGCGGCGTACGCGTGTAATACACTCATCTCTATATCTAAGCAAGAATAATTCCAACCTGCCAAAACCCCTGCAATACACCCGTATTGCAGGGCCTATCCTCAAGTTTGCCACCTGCAACTGCGTATATTTAACCTGTATATCGTTGGAGGAATTCTATCGAAGTGCCTGTTTCGCCGCATGTGCTCGATACGTCGATGCCGGACCACGGGCGGTCCGGGGCAACGTCGACAGGGTCTCTCCGGCATGGGATTCAGGAGGGAGTGAACAACATGGGCAATAAACGAGTCGTAGCCGATTCTTCGCGCTGCATTGGGTGCCAAACCTGTATGGCGGCGTGCATCGAGGCACACGATATTCCCGGCAACATCGCCGCACCTCGCTTGCGCGTAACGCGCACCTACGAGATCTCCGCGCCGGTGGCATGTCACCACTGCGAGGACGCTCCGTGCGCGAAGGCCTGTCCTACGGGCGCCTTGTTCTTTGATCCAAAGAACCATCGTATCGGCGTCAACGAGGACAACTGCATCGGCTGCAAGAGCTGCGTCATGGCATGCCCCTTTGGCGCCGTGAGCGTGGCGACCACGCAGGTCCCCGTCTTGATGGGTGACGTGCGCGTGGGTTCGCAGACCAAGAGCTTCGTGCTCAAGTGCGACCTGTGCGTGGACCGTCCCGGCGGTCCGGCGTGTGCCGAGGCGTGCCCGACCAAGGGTCTCACCCTGGTAGACGAGGAGCGCCTGGCAGAACTGACTGCCGAGCGTGCCCGCGCCACCATCGAAAACGAGGCGTAGGCGGCCGGCCATACAGGCCCAATGATTGTCAAATAAGAACCGAGTATTCGGTAGCAGAGAAAGGAAGGAGGGTGTCATGGAGAAGCATAAAGTGATCTGCCCGTACTGCGGCGCCGGTTGCCAGTTTAACCTCTTGGTCCAAAACGGCCAGGTCGTGGGTACCGAACCGCTCAACGGCATCACCAATCAGGGCGAGTTGTGCCTTAAGGGTATGAGCGGCTACGACTTCATCAACGACACCAAGATCTTGACTCCTCGCGTACTGCACCCGATGATCCGCCGCACCAAGGGCGCGGATCTCGAGCGCGTAAGCTGGGACGAGGCACTGGATTTCACCGCATCTAAGATGCAGGCCATAATTGACGAATATGGTCCTAACGCTGTCATGACCACCGGCTCTTCGCGAGGCGGCGGCAATGAGGCGAACTACGTCATGCAGAAGTTTACGCGTGCGTGCATCGGCACCCACAGCGTGGACAACTGCGCCCGTACTTGACACGGCCCTACTGTCCTCGGTCTGATGGACACGGTTGGTTCAGGTTGCATGTCATGCTCCATCCCCGGTATGGAGGATGCGGGCTGCATTTTCCTCTTCGGCTATAACCCTGCCGATTCGCACCCCATCGTCGCAAGGCGTATCGTGCGAGCCAAAGAAAAGGGTTGCAAGATCATCGTCGCCGACCCGCGCCATATCGAAACCGCGCGTATCGCCGATATCTACCTTCCGATCAAGAACGGTTGCAACGTCGCGTTCCTCAACGCCTTTGCAAACTGCTTGGTCAACGATGGCCTCTACGACAAGGAATTCGTCGCCGAGCACACGAACGGCTTTGACGAGTGGTGGGAGACCATCAAGAACTACACTCCCGAATCCGTACAGGACATCACGGGTGTCGAGCCCGCGTTGATCCACCAAGCTGCCGAGATGTACGCCACGGCGAAGCCTTCCGCCATCATTGGCTGGGGCATGGGCGTATGCCAGCAGAAGCAGAACCTGAAGACGGTGCACACCATCGCCTCCATCGCCTGCGTTGCCGGCCAGATCGGCAAACCCAATTCCGGCCTCGCGCCCGTGCGCGGTCAGAACAACGTCCAGGGCTCCTGCGATATGGGTATGCTGCCCAACCTGTACCCTGGCTACCAGAAGGTCACCGACCCGGCTGTGCGTGCCAAGTTTGCCAAGGCTTGGGGCGTGCCCGAGGAAAAGCTCCCGCTCGAGGAGGGCTACAAGCTCACCGACCTGGGCCACCTGGTCGACGAGGGCAAGGTGCACTGCTTCTACAACTACGGCGAGGACCCGGTGCAGACCGAGCCCGATTCGGCCGGTATGCGCAAGACGCTCTCCGAGCTGGATCTGTTTATTTGCCAGGACATCTTTATGACGCAGACGACCATGCTCGCCGACGTCATCCTGCCTGCCACCTCTTGGGGCGAGCACGAGGGTGTCTTTACCGCATCCGACCGTAGCTTCCAGCACTTTGACGCGGCTGTTCCGCCCAAGGGCGAGTGCCGCCACGACTGGGAGATCTTCGCGGACCTGTCCACGCGTATGGGTTACCCCATGCACTACGACAACACCGAGCAGATCTGGAACGAGTGCATTAGCCTGTGCCCCAACTTTGTGGGCGCGACCTACGAGAAGATGGCTCCCGAGGGCGGTTACGCCCAGTGGCCCGTCAAGAGCACCGATGTGAACGACCACGGTACTCCCGACATGTTCGCTGGTGGCAAGTTCACCACCAAGGACGGCCGCGCCAACCTGATGGCGCACGATTGGGAGGCGCCCTCCGAGCTTCCCGACGATGAGTACCCGCTCATCCTGTGCACCGTCCGCGAGGTCGGCCACTACAGCTGCCGCTCGATGACCGGCAACTGCAAGACGCTGGCGCTGCTCGCCGACGAGCCCGGTTTTGTCCGCATGAATCCCGCGGACGCCCAGGCACGCGGTATCAAGAACGGCGACATCGTCTCGATCCACAGTCGCCGTGGCCAGGTATACAGCCGCGCCGACGTGAGCGATCGCATCAACAAGGGCACGGTCTACATGACCTACCAGTGGTGGATTGGCAAGTGCAACGAGCTGACCATTCACAAGGTCGACCCGGTCTCGCATACGCCCGAGGACAAGTTCTCCGCCTGCCAGGTCGACGCTATCGCCGACCAGGTCTGGGCCGAGGGCGAAGTCGAGCGTCAGTACACCGAGCTCAAGCAGGCTCTGGTGGACGCCGCCGCTCCCCAGGACGTTGAGCCCGGCGCCGCCAAGTTCGACGACGAGACGCACGTGAACCAAATCGTGTAGTCCCGTTCTCGTTGGCTTTTTGGGCCGGGCGTCCCGTACGTTCGGGAGCCCGGCCCGTTATTTTGAAAGGAAGTGGGGATGAACCGCTTCATCGACATCAACCCGGAGAGGTGCATCGGCTGCGGAACATGCCAGTCCGCCTGTGCCGACGCCCACCGGATGCAGGGTCTTCAGGATACGCCGCGCCTGGCGCTCGTGAAGACCGGCGGTATTTCGGCCGCCCTTGCCTGCCACCATTGCGAGGGTGCCCCCTGCGCCGAGGTTTGCCCGGTGAATGCCATCGAGCACGATGGCGACCGCATCCACGTTAAGGAGCAGGAGTGCATCGGGTGCAGGCTGTGCGCCATCGCGTGCCCCTTCGGAGCCATCCATCCCGATGGCACGTCTATCGCCGGTGTCGCAGGCATGTGCGACCCGACGCCTTCGTATCCTAAGTCCCTGAGCAGCCTGCTTACGTGGGCTCCTGGCCAGTACACCTGCGCTGTCAAGTGCGACCTGTGCGCCTTCGATCCGGACGGCCCGCATTGTGTGGCGGCATGTCCCACCAAGGCGCTGACCGTCATGGGCGGCGCGGCCGATCGCGAGCTCGACGAGGCCAAGCGCCTGCGTTCGATCGAAAACGGTCCGGCCGTCGACGTTACCGCTGTGGCCCAGGGCCTGTCCGAGAAAGCAGAAGGGAGCGTAAACAATGGATAGCATGACGCTGTTTATCGCATCGCTTGCCGTCTCGTGCATCGGTGCGCTCGCCTCGGTTCTACTGATCAAGGCCGATAACGCTGCCAAGACCGCCGGCTGCCTTATCGGCGCCGTCGCCGCGGTGCTTTCGTTTGTGGCCGGTATCCAGGCCGTGCTGGGCGATGTCGCGTCGGTCGATACCATCGTGTTTTTCCCGTTTGCCCATTTCCAGCTGCTGCTCAATCAGCTGTCCGGCCTGTTCGTGGCGCTCATCTCGGTGCTCGCGTTTGCCGGTTCGATCTACGGTCTCAACTACTTTGATGAGTACCCGGGCAAAAAGGGCCGCGCCGGCTTCTTCTTTAACACCTTCGTGGCGTCCATGATGCTCGTCATCACCGCCGACAACGTGTTTTGGTTCCTGGTCGCCTTTGAGCTCATGTCGCTGACCTCGTACTTCCTGGTCGTGATCGAGGAGAACGAGAACTCCATCCATGGCGGTTGGCTCTACTTTGTGATCGCGCACGTGGGCTTTGTGCTCATCATGGCGAGCTTCCTCACCATGACCAACTTCGCCGGTGGCTCGTTTGCCTTTGCGGATTTCCGCGCTACGCAGTTTAGCCCCGCGGTCGCATCCGTGTGCTTCGTGCTCGCCTTCTTTGGCTTTGGCGCCAAGGCCGGTATCATCCCGCTGCACGGCTGGCTGCCCAAGGCGCATCCCGAGGCGCCGTCCAACGTGTCGGCCCTCATGTCCGGCGGCATGATCAAGATCGGTATCTTCGGCATCCTCAAGGTGGGCCTCGACCTGCTCTCCGCCTCGGGCGTTCAGGTCTGGTGGGGCCTTATGGTCATGGTCTTCGGTGCGATCTCGTCGGTCCTCGGCGTGGCCTTCGCCCTGCAGGAGCATGATATCAAGCGCCTGCTGGCCTATCACTCCGTCGAGAACATCGGCATCATTCTGCTCGGCGTCGGCGCCTCCATGGCCGCCATGGCGCTCAACTCGGTCGGCATCGCCGTCCTGGCCCTGATGGCCGCCCTCTACCACACGTTTAACCACGCGATGTTTAAGGGCGAGCTGTTCCTGGGCGCCGGTGCGCTGCTGTACTCCACGGGTACGCGCAATATGGAGAAGATGGGCGGCCTGTTCCGTCGTATGCCGGCAACGGCCATCTGCTTCCTCATTGGCGCGCTTGCCATCTCGGCCATCCCGCCCTTCAACGGCTTTGTGTCCGAGTGGTTTACCTACCAGTCGCTGTTTAACGCCGCCATGCAGGGCGACAAGGCCGTCATGATCGTGGCCGTGTTCGCTGCCGTCGCGCTCGCCATTACCGGCGCGCTGGCTGTCACGTGCTTTGTCAAGGCCTATGGCGTCTCCTTTGCCTCCGCGCCCCGCTCCGAGGCTGCGGCCAATGCCAAGGAGGTTCCCGCCCCCATGGTGTTTGCGCAGGGCCTGCTCGCGGCCATCTGCGTCGTGCTGGGCATTGGTGCTCCCGTGATCGCGTCCGTGCTGGTCGATGTCGCCGCGTCCGTGCTGCATCCGTACGGTGGCGTGTTTGCCGCCGAGGGCATGGAGCTCATGAACCAATACTCCGGCGCTGCCACCTCCACGCCCGCGATCGCTATTGCGCTCGTGGTGCTTGTCGGCCTTGCCTGCGGTTATCGCAAGTTCAAGACCGTCAGCAAGGTGCAGAAGTCCCAGCCGTGGGCATGCGGCTATGCTCCCAACGAGCATATGCCCGTCGTGGCCACGACCTTTGCCTCCGAGGTGTCCTGGTTTATGCAGCCGCTCTACACGCTGCGCGACCGCTGCACGGCCGTCTGCTGGTCCATCGCTCACTTCTTCCAGAAGCTCACCGGTGTGGCCGAGGCTGTGGAGCCCGTACCCGACAAGGTTCTCGTCGATGCCCCGCATAAGGGTGTCGAGAAGCTCGCCGACCTCGCGACTAAGCTCGAGGGCGGCAACTACAGCATCTATATCTGCTACATCGTCGCGGCACTCGTGGTGTTCCTCGTGCTCGCCGTGCAAATGGGTTAAGGAGGGGAGAGCATGAACAACATCGTACTTGCCGTTCTGCAGGGCGTGGTCGTTATGGCCGTCGCGCCTTTCTTCTCCGGTCTCGGCCGCGTGATCCGTGCCAAGATGCACAACCGTCGTGGCCCCAGCATCATGCAGGACTACCGCGACCTGGCCAAGCTCTTTGCGCGCCCCGAGTCCCAGAGCGAGGACGCGAGCTTTGCGCTGCGCATTATGCCGCCGCTGTTCTTCGCCGTCGCCTTTATGCTTGCGATGGGCCTGCCGCTCTTTACGGCGCAAAGTCCCATCCCGGTCTTTGGTGACGCCATCACCATCATGTACAGCCTGGCGCTCGCCCGCTTCTTCTTCGCCCTCTGCGGTGTGGATTCGTCCAACGCCTACGCCGGTATCGGCGGCGTCCGCGAGCTGCTCATGAGCGTGCTCATCGAGCCGTCCATGCTGCTGGCGCTGTTTGCCGCCGCCCTGGTGTGCGGCTCCACCGACATCGCCACCATGGGCCAGCACATCATGACGGGCGCCATTGACGCGCCGGTCGCCGTGATCCTCGCCGGCATCGCCTTTGCGATCGCCTGCTACATGGAACTCGGCAAGCTGCCGTTTGATCAGGCCGAGGCCGAGCAGGAGCTTCAGGAAGGTCCGCTTGCCGAGCTTTCGGGCCCGTCGCTCGCCATGGCAAAGCTTGCCATGTCCATGAAACAGGTCCTGGTCGTCGCCTGGTTCTGCGCGATCTTCGTCCCCTGGGGCGAGCCCGCGACCGCGGGCGCCGCCGCCGTTCTGGGAGCGGTCATCTTCCTGGTGAAGTGCCTGGTCGACTTTGTCGTATGCGGCGTGATCGAGAACTCCTGCTCGCGCTCGCGTTTTAAGGTGCTTGGCAATCAGACCTGGGCCGTCGTGGGCATCGCCGTTCTGGCGTTTGTCTTCGTGGTCGTCGGCGTGTAGGAGAAGGGAGAAACAATGTCATTTGCAGTCAGTCTGTCCCTTCTCGGCTTGGTCGCTATCGCGGCCCCGATGGTGGCCTCGGTGCTCGTCGCCCTGTTCCCCCGTCCGTACGCCAAGTGGTTCAGCGTTTTGGGTGCCGCCGTCTCGACGGTCTGCACCATCGCCCTCGCCGCGAATTTCGCTGGCGCCGGCATGTCCGACACACAGGTCCCCCTGATCTCGTTTGGGCAGACCCTCGTCATGGGATTCACCTTCGATCGCATGAGCACGCTGCTCGCGCCCGCCTTTGTGGGTATCGGCCTGCTTGTCGTGATCTATTCGATTCCCTATATGAGCGAGAATAACCGTGAGCATCCCGACGCGCCGTGTCGTCGCTTCTACGCGTACCTCGCGACCTTCATCGGCGCCATGGCCGGTCTTGTGTACAGCTCGACCCTTTTGGGCCAGCTCGTGTTCTTTGAGATCACGGGTGCGTGCTCTTGGGGCCTCATTAGCTACTACATGACGCCTACGGCCAAGAAGGCCGGCATGAAGGCCCTGATCATCACGCATATCGGTGCGCTCGGCCTGTATCTGGGCGCCGCCATCGTGTTTGCCCACACCGGCACCTTCGCCATTACCGCGATTGCCGGCCTCGATGCCAAGCTCAAGGCTATCGTCCTCTTGCTCGTGCTGTTTGCAGCCTGGGCCAAGTCCGCACAGGTTCCCATGTACATGTGGCTGCCTTCGGCCATGGAGGCGCCGACGCCCGTTTCGGCCTACCTGCATGGCGCCTCGATGGTCAAGGTCGGCGTGTGCGTGTTCGCACGCGCGCTCGTCTCTGCCGGCGAGATTCCCGAGATCGTGGGCTGGGTCGCCATTATCGACGCCATGGTCACCATGCTCTTTGGTTTCCTTATGTACCTGCCGCAAAAGGACATGAAGCGTCTGCTGGCCTTCTCCACGATCGCCCAGCTCTCCTATGTGTTCTTTGGTCTGGGCCTTTCGGTCTTTGGCAGCCAGCTGGCCTTTGATGGCGCCGTGTGCCACATCTTTAACCACGCTTTCGCCAAGACGCTGTTCTTCCTGATCGCCGGTTCGTTCTCCTTCACGCTCGGCACGCGTATGCTGCCCAAGCTTCGCGGCATCGTAAAGAAGTACCCGATCTCGGGCGTGGGCTTTGGTGTCGCCGCGCTCGCCATTGCCGGCGTGCCGCCCATGAACACGTTCTTCTCGAAGTTCCAGATCATCGCCGGCGGCTTCTCTGTTGGTGCCGGCAACGTTGCGATCCTGGTGCTCGTGTGCATCATGGTTGCCGAGACCGTCGCCACCTTCGCCTGGTTCCTCAAGTGGATGGGCTATTGCCTGCCCGGCGAGCCGAGCGAGGAAGTCGCCGCTGGTGCACCGCTCCCCAAGGCAATGGCATTCGTGTTCATCGTACTCATCATCATGGTCATCGTCAGCGGCCCGCTTTCGGCCAGCTGGATCGGTTAGGAGGTAGAACGACATGGGTTATTCGATCGTCAACATCCTTGGCGGCCTTCTGATCGTCACGTCCACCATGGTGGTCGTCTCAAAGAACATCAAGCACGCCATCAGCTGGTATGCGGTGCAGTCGCTGGTGCTTGTGGGGTTGCTCGCCACGCTCGGTGCCACTACCGGTGCG
Source organism: Collinsella aerofaciens (assembly GCF_015552075.1). Lineage (GTDB taxonomy): Bacteria > Actinomycetota > Coriobacteriia > Coriobacteriales > Coriobacteriaceae > Collinsella > Collinsella aerofaciens_Y. Next base: position 23,966 of record NZ_JADNDZ010000081.1, on the reverse strand, counting down.
CAGGAGCTGCTTATGTGGGCCGGATCCGCCTTTATCACCAAGGTCGTCCTGGTCCCTTACATCCTCAACCGCGCATACAAGAAGATGGGCGAGCCGAGCGACGCATCGCTCAAGGCCGGCCTTAAGCCCGCGTGGGCCATCTGCATCATCGCCGTCGAGGTTGCGATTTGCTTTGCCGTCGTGACGCAGATCAGCCTGCCCACGGCCGAGGTCGCAACGCCTGCGCTCGCTATTAGCTTCGCTCACTTCTTTGTGGGCCTCACCTGCATCATCTCGCAGCGCAACATCATGAAGCAGATCTTTGGATACTGCCTCATGGAAAACGGCAGCCATGTGACGCTCGCGCTTTTGGCCCCCACCGCTCCCGAGATCATCGAGATCGGTATCGCCACCGACGCCATCTTTGCCGTCATCATCATGTCCATCGTCGTGCGTCGCATTTGGGACGACTCCCACTCGCTCGATGCGCGTGACCTGTCCGAGCTGAGGGGGTAGTCCATGGAAACGTTGATTCTCGCCCTGCTCGCGACTCCTTTGGTGTTCTCGCTGGTCATGGCGTTTTTGCCCAAGAACACGTCCTATAACGTGTTTGCCGGTCTCAACCTGGTCTCCGTCGCAGCCGTCCTGGTGCTGTCGCTTATGACGGCCGGTGATATCCTTATGAGCGGCGAAACCGCGAGCGCTCTTGGCCTGTGGTTCCACCTCGATTCGCTGGGCGCCATCTTTGTGCTGCTCATCGGCTTTATCGGTTTTCTTACGGGGCTGTTCTCGCTGCCCTATGTAAAGGCCGATATCGAGGAGGGCTCCATGCCCGCCGAGCGCGCCAAGCAGTATTTTGCGCTGTTTAGCCTGTTTGTGTTCACCATGCTGCTCGCGTGCCTGTCCAACAACATGATCCTCACGTGGGCTGCCGTGGAGGCAACCACGCTTTCCACCGTGTTCCTCGTGGGTATCTACAAGAACAAGACGGCCCTCGAGGCTTCTTGGAAGTATGCGATGGTCTGCACCGCCGGCGTGGCCTTTGGCCTGTTCGGTACGTTGCTGATCTACGCCAACGCCGCCGACGTGATCCCCAACGCCCACGAGGCCGCATTCCTGTCGTGCGTGCTGCCGTACGCCGACCAGTTCGACCCGACGCTCATGCGCCTCGCCTTTGCGTTTATCGTGATCGGCTTTGGCACCAAGGCCGGCCTGTTCCCCATGCACACGTGGCTGCCCGATGCTCACTCCCAGGCCCCGAGCCCTGTCTCGGCCCTGCTCTCGGGCGTTCTGCTTAAGTGCGCCATGCTCGTAATCATGCGCTTCTACGGCTTTACTATCCAGGCCGTGGGCGCCGAGTATCCGCAACTTTTGCTGTTGATCGTCGGCACGCTGTCCATTTTGGTGGCGGCACTCTCGATGTTTCGCCAGGACGACCTCAAGCGCCGCTTTGCGTACTCGTCTGTGGAGAACGTGGGCGTTATCGCCCTGTGCCTGGGTATCGGTGGCCCGCTGGGTATCGCCGCGGCCCTGCTGCACTGTGTGTTCCACGGCTTTACCAAGACGCTTGCCTTCTGCGTGTCCGGCAACATCCAGCACGCCTTTGGCACGCGTAGCCTGGCTAAGATCCAGGGCGTCGTCGAGGTTGCCCCCGCAACCGCCGCGCTCGCCGTCCTGGCGCTGCTCGGCCTTGGCGCCTTCCCGCCCTTTGGCATGTTTATCTCCGAGTTCCTGACTTTTGTCGCCGGTGTCACCGCCGGTCCCATGTGGCTGGTCGTCGTGGTCGCCCTCGGTCTTACCGTGGCCATCTCCGCGCTCACCCGCATCGCACTCAAGTCGGTATTCGGCCATGCACCCCAGGGCATGGGCAAGCATGAGGCCCCGGCGCTCATGCTTATCCCCGAAATCATCCTGGCTGTCATGATCTTGTGGTTTGGCATCGCCACCCCGCTGCCCCTCGTGCACGGTGTGGAGACCGCGACCGGCATCGTACTCGAGCAGAGCACCGAGGAACTTCACGCGACGCCGATGTACCGCGCTGTGTTCGGTACCGAGACCGCTCAGAGCGAGGTGGAGTAACGAATGATTGAAACTGAGAACAAGGTGTATGCCCGCCGCTGCGAGAGCCATGTCGAGGCCCTGCGCCGCGCCGTTCCGGGCTGCATCGAGAAGGTCGAGTGGCAGTGCGAGGACCAGCTGACGATTACCGTCAAGCAGGACAAGCTGCCCGAGGCCGTCCACTACCTGTACTACGAGCGCTACGGCTGGATTCCCGTGATCATCGGCAACGATGAGCGCAGCCTGTGCGGCCGTTACGCCGTGTACTACGTCATCTCCATGGAGGGGGAGGACCCCGGCTGGGTGACCGTGCGCACCGAGGTCGATCCCGCCAAGATGACGTTCCCGTCCGTGACGCCGTTCGTCCCCGCCTGCGTGTGGGGCGAGCGCGAGCTTCGCGATATGTTCGGCCTGATCCCCGAGGGTCTGCCCGACCGTCGTCGCCTGGTGCTGCCCGACGATTGGCCCAGCGGCCTGTACCCGCTGCGCAAGGACTCCATGGACTACCGCTTCCGTCCCGCTCCCGCGAGTGACATGGAAAACTACGAGTTCTTGGCCGATACCAAGGGCAAGGAGACGACGCTCGTCCCCATGGGCCCGTTGCACATTACCTCCGACGAGCCCGGCCACTTCCGCCTGTTCGTTGAGGGCGAGACGATCGTCGACGCCGACTATCGTCTGTTCTACGTGCACCGCGGTATGGAGAAGGTCGCCGAGACGCGCCTGAACTATGACGCCGTGACGTTCCTCGCCGACCGCATCTGCGGCATCTGCGGCTGCGCCCACTCGGTGGCCTATGCCGAGGCCGTCGAGCGCGCCCAGGGCATTCATGTCCCCCCGCGCGCCCAGTACATCCGCGCCATCATGCTCGAGGTCGAGCGCCTGCACTCGCATCTGCTCAACATTGGCCTGGCGTCGCACTACACGGGCTTCGACTCCGGCTTCCAGCAGTTCTTCCGCGTCCGCGAGAAGTCCATGGACCTGGCCGAGAAGCTCTCCGGTCACCGCAAGACCTACGGCCTTAACGTGATCGGCGGCGTGCGTCGCGACATTTTGGCCGAGCAGAAGCTCTCCACGCTCACGACCATTCACCAGCTGCGCTCCGAGGTTCAGGAACTCGTCGACGTGCTGCTCTCCACGCCCAACTTTATTGAGCGTACGAGCGGTATCGGTTTCTTGGACCGCAAGATCGCACGCGACTTCTCGCCGGTCGGCCCGCTCATGCGTGGCTCGGGCTATGCCCGCGACGTGCGCTTTGACCATCCCTTCGACGGCTACGCCGATCCGGACGTCCAAAAGATGCACGCCGCTACGGCCGATACCTGCGATGCCTTCGGCCGTACCGCCGTTCGCATCCAGGAGGTCTACGATTCGATCGACATGATCGAGACCATGCTCGAGAACTGCCCGTCGGGTCCCATCCTCACCACGGATTGGGAGTACACCCCGCACAAGTACGCCATCGGCGCCACCGAGGCGCCGCGCGGCGAGGACGTGCACTGGGCCATGCTCGGCAACAACCAGAAGTGCTACCGCTGGCGCGCCAAGGCGGCCACGTACAGCAACTGGCCGGTCCTGCGCTACATGTTCCGCGGCAACACCGTGGGCGACGCGGCGCTGATCGTCGGCTCGCTCGACCCGTGCTACTCCTGCACCGACCGCGTGACGGTGACCGATGTCGCCGCCAAGCGCGACCACGTGCTCGACAAGGAGCAGTTCGAGAACGTCTGGCGCGACAAGTCGCCGCTTGCGGGCGAGGGCACCGTGGCCGCTCCGCTCGATGAGGAGGCGCTCTAATATGCTGAAGCTTTGGAAGGTTAACGCCAAGGCCGGCGACGCGACGGTCAAGTACCCGTTTGCGCCGTTTCCCACCAACAAGGACATGCGTGGCAAGCCCGAGCACAACGCCGAGCTCTGCATCGCCTGCGGTGCCTGCGGCGTGGCGTGCCCGGCCGATGCCATTCGCATGGACACCGACCTTGCGGCCGACACCATTACCTGGTCGATCGACTACGGCCGCTGCATCTTCTGCGGCCGCTGCGAGGAAGCCTGCCCCATGGAGGCCATCAAGCTCACCGAGGAGTTTGAGCTGGCCGTCATGAGCAAGGACGACCTCACCAGCAAGAGCGTCTATACGCTCGAGCACTGCTCGCGCTGCGGCAAGCCGTTCGCCCCGCACAAGGAGATCGACTACGCCAAGCGTCTGCTGCAAAAGGCCGGCGGCATGGAGGCCATCCAGGCCGCCCGTACCGTCGGTATGTGCCAGGAGTGCAAGCGCGAGCTCGACGCCCTGCGCGCCGCCTCGGCCGTAAAGACCGGCAACGCTGCCGGCATGGCTGCCAACGAGACGCTTGCGTCCGGCGAGCCCCAGGGCCCCGGCATGGAGTATCTGGGCGGCCACGGCGTGAACCCGGAGTATATCGACCGCGAGCTCAACCCCGATGCGCCCGAGATTCCCGCCGGTCCTGCGCCGGTCGAGGGCATCATCATGGATTTTGAAACGAAGGAGGAGTAACCATGGCCGAACCCACGCTTTTGCCCGAGCGGCTCCAGTACCGCCCGACCAAGATCGAGCTCGACGAGAGCATCGAGAAGGCCAAGGCGACCCTTCTTAAGAAGATCAAGCGCTCGGTGTACGTCTACCGTGTTGACTGCGGCGGCTGCAACGGCTGCGAGATTGAGATCTTCGGTTCCATCACGCCCGTCTTCGACGTCGAGCGCTTTGGCATCAAGGTCGTGCCCTCGCCCCGTCACGCCGATGTGCTGCTGTACACCGGCGCCGTGACGCGTGCCATGCGCATGCCGGCCCTGCGCGCCTTTGAGGCCGCACCCGATCCCAAGATCGTGGTGTCCTATGGCGCGTGCGGCTGCACCGGCGGCATCTTCTACGACAACTACTGCGTCTGGGGCGGCACGGACAAAATCTTGCCGGTCGATGTCTACATCCCCGGCTGCCCGCCCAGCCCCGCGCAGACCGTCTACGGCTTTGCCATGGCGCTCGGTCTGCTGGACCAAAAGCTCCATGCCGAGACCACGGTGGAGGCCGCCGGCGAGCAGGCCGATATCCTGCACCCCGGCGTGCCGTACAAGCTGCGCGTTGCCATCGAGCGCGAGGCTCGCGCCATGAGCGGCTACCGTTACGGCCGCGACCTGGCCAACGAGTTTATGGACACGCTCGAGGGTGCGCCCAAGGGCGATATCCGCGGTGCCATGGCGCTGCTCATCGACAAGCAGGACGATCCTCGCCGCGTTGAGGTCTACTCGGCGCTGCAGGATCTGGTGCTGGCCGGAGGTCGCTAGATGGAGCTCACGGACCGCTCTGGTTACTTTGCGGGCCCCGGCATGCTCGGCGGCTCCTTTGGCGATGCCTCGCGCGCAAGCGACGAGGCCGCCGAGGGCGTCGTCGACCCCTGCCTGGGCCATGCGCCCGACCAGGTGGTCTTCTATGAGCTCACGCGTAAGTTTGTGGAGACCGAGGAAGACGTTCCCCAGGAGGCCTGCGACGTGCTGTACTACACGCTCGCCGTGGGCCACCACACCGGCGTGCTCGATTGCTTTGAGCCGCGCCTGTCGGTGCCGGTGGATGTGTTCTATTCGCTCGTCGACGCGCTGCCGGAGGGGGAGGCCAAGACCAAGTTTGAGGCCATCCGCTCCTTTGGCGAGTGCCAGCTCGACAAGGCGGCGGTGCCGTCGCTGCTCGAGGCCTGCGATGCGCTGCTCGACGAGCGCGGTTTTCGCGGGTCGGCCAAGGCCGGCATCTCGGTGTTCGACGACGACTTTGGCCTGCATGCCCAGCAGGTCGCGTTCTTAATGAAGTTTCGTGATCTGGTTGAGCGCGTGCGCGATGTGTCGGGCGTGTATCTGACGGGAAGGTTGCAGTAATGGGTCGCGTTGTGGATGGCCGTGTGAACGGCGCCCCGTTTGCGGGTATCGTGCTCACGGCGGGAAGCGTGCTGCGTGCCGACGATGCCGCCGGCCCCGTGCTCTCGAAAAAGATGGAGGACTTGCCCATCGCCGGTTGGTACACCATCGACGGCGGGCAAACGCCCGAGGATGACATCATCGAGGTCAAGCGCGAGCGTCCGCCGCGTTTGGTTTTGGTCGATGCCGCCGACATGGCGCTGCCCGTCGGCGCCATCCGCTTGCTTGATAAAACTGATGTGGCCCGCAAGTCGATGTTCACCACGCATTCGCTTCCGCTTTCGATTCTGATCGAAGAGATCGAGCAATCGTGTGATGATATCGTCTTCGTTGGGATTCAGCCGGGCGACACGGAGTTCTACAACCCCATGTCCCCGGAGGTCTTTGAGGCCGTCGACGCCGTGTACGACGCCGTGGCCGCCAACGACTTTTCCCACTTTGTCCGCTTGGGGCAGGAACTATAGCAACGCTTGCCCCTGCTGATTAGGAAAGAAGTGATTGACATGGCAGATTCCAAGGTGGAGTACCCCGCTCCCGATTGCCTGGCGCCCGCCGCGATCGAGGCCAAAACCGAGGCCGCCGGCGTGACCAAGGCCAACCTGCCGGTCGCTAAGGCCTTTCTGTTGGCAATGTTCGCCGGTGCGTTTATCGCCTTCGGCGGCCTGTTCTTTACCGTGTTCTTGAGCGATAGCACGCTGGGCTGGGGCGCCCAGCGCGTCGTGGGCGGCCTGTGCTTTTGTCTGGGCCTGGTGCTGGTGCTTGTGTGCGGCGCCGAGTTGTTTACCGGCAATTCGCTTATGGTCTGCGCACTCAAGAGCAAAAAGATCACTCTGGTCCAGATGCTCAAGGCATGGCTCGTCGTGTGGCTTGGTAACTTTGCCGGTGCCCTGTTCATCGTCTTTTTGGTGTATATGGCTGGTATCTACAAGCTCAACGGCGAGGCGGTCGCCAATTCCATGGTGAGTGTTGCCGCCGGCAAGGTGACGATCGACTGGGTGACGATCTTCTTCCGCGGCATCCTGTGCAATATCTTTGTGTGCCTGGCCGTGTGGATCGGTACCGCCGGTAAGACCGTGGTCGATAAGGTCGTGGGCATTCTGCTGCCCATCTCTGCCTTTGTGGCCTGCGGTTTTGAGCACTGCGTCGCCAACATGTACTTTTTGCCCATGGGCGCCGTGATGCACGCGTGCGGCTACGGTGCCGATGTTGCCGGCGCCGATGCCCTTAACGTCGCGGGCATCGCGTTTAACCTGTCCGCCGCCACGCTGGGTAACATCGTGGGCGGCGCGCTTTTGATTGCGTTCGGCTATTGGTTTGTCTACGCCAAGAAGTCCGAGGCATAAAAGGGCTGTTTGCTGGGTGTTGAGCCTCCCGCGGGGCGTTGCCGTGCGGGAGGCTCATTTGGCCTTGGGACTAATTGCTGGCTCGTTGGTCTTCGCGTTTGGTTTGGAAAGGGGTAATCGAGATGGCATCTGATGCTGAGCGTTTTGGTCGCACCGTGGTGACCACGTGTGGGGGATGCTATGCCGATTGCGCCTTTGCGGCCCGTGTTGAGGATGGCCGCGTGGTGGCCGAGCTGCCGGTGCCGGGGCATCCGTGCGCGGCGCGTGCCCTGTGCGCCCGCGGGCGACATCGCCTGTCCATGCCGTTTGACGAGCGCGACCGTATTTTGCACCCCATGCGCCGCCGCCGTGATGGCTCGGGATTCGATGCGGTGAGCTGGGACGAGGCGTTTGCTCAGATCGCGGCGCGCCTTGCTGGGATTGTGGACGCGCATGGCGCCCGTGCGCTGGGCATGACGCTCGGCGTGCCCTCGTTCGACCGCTATTGGGCCTATCGTTTTATGCATGCGCTGGGCTCGCCCAATGTGTATGGTGCCGATGGCGCCTGCGAGGTGAGCCGCCTGACCGGCTGGGAGCACAGCCTGGGCTACAGCCCGGCGTCCGATTTGGCGCACACCGATTGCATCATGTACCTAGGGCGCTCCATCGTGGATTCGTCGACGATGGGTGCGGTCGATGCACTCAACGATGCGCGTCGGCGCGGGGCCAAGATCATTGTGGTTGATCCGCGGCGCAGCGGGTCGGCCGCGCTTGCCGACCGCTGGCTGCGCGTGCGCCCGGGCTGCGATTTGGCCCTGCTGCTGGGTATCGCGCATGTGCTCATTGCCGAGGACCTGTACGACCGTGACTTTGTGGCCCGCTATACCACGGGTTTTGATGAGCTGGCGCAGGCGGCTGGCGCCTGGACGCCCGAGTGGGCCGAGTCGATGTGCGACGTGCCGGCTGAAGAGATTGTCGCGACGGCGCGCGATCTGGCTGCCGCGGCGCCTGCCGCCGTGGTCGATGCGGGCTTTCACGGTGGCATCGGCATTGCGTATGCCAACAGCACCCAGACGGCGCGCGCTATCTGCCTGGTCGATGTGCTGTTGGGCTGCCTGGGGTATGCGGGCGGTGCGCTCAACCCGCCTACGCCGCTCGCGCTGGGCGACTTGGACCCTGCACGCTTTGCGACGCCGCCGGTGCCGCGCGGGCCCAAGTTGGGCTCCGAGCGCTATCCGCTCGTCGATCCCGTGCGTGGTCTGTGTACGACCATCGGCCAGTCGATTCTTGCCGGCGATTTGCGTGGGCTCATCGTTTATGCCAGTAACCCCGGTGCGGGTTATGGCAATGCCGATGCCTGGCTTGGCATCTTGCAGCAGCTCGACTTGCTCGTGACGATTGATATTCGCTGGTCCGAGACGGCACGTACTTCCGATTTCGTGCTGCCCGACGTGACGTATCTGGAGGCCGACCGCGGTGTCGGTACGGTCGTGGGCCGCAACGATGCGCGCGTGTTTTACCGCAACGCTGTGCTGCCGGTCTTGCATGACGATACGCGTCCCGGACGGGAGATCTTTGCCGGCCTGGCTGCTGCCTGTGGCGTGGGCGAGTACTTCGACTTTACGGCGGATGACCTTGCGGCAGCCCAGGTGGCTCCGTTTGGGATCGACCTGGCTGCGCTCAAGGCGCGCGGTTGGGCCGACACGGGCGCGTCGCTGCCGCCGCGTACGGGCGAGCCGATGATTCCGCTCGACGGTGGCAAGATCGCGCTGGCAAGCGACGTGTGGGAGCGCGCTGGTTTGGGGCGTGTGCCCGGCTGGATTGCCCCGATGGTGGAGCCGGGGCCGGGGATGTTTCGCCTCATTAGCGGCAACCGGCCCTTTGAGTCGCACACGTCGCGCAGGCTCGCAGCGGCCGGTGCTGCCGAGGCGGGCTCCGACCTGGACGCCGTGCAGATGAATGCCGACGTTGCCGCGCGCTTGGGTATCTCCAACGGCGAGGTCGTCGAGCTGGTAAGCGACATAGGCCGCGACCGCGTACGCGTGGAGACCACGCCCTATCTGCATCCGGCGTGTATCTTTACGTCGGCGGCTCCGGGCGGGCGTTCGTTTGGCGCTGGCGCGGATGGCGCCCAAGCGCTCGGCGTTGGTCCGCTCGACCACACGCCGTTGCGCTGGGATCCCATTACGGGCGCCGCGCTCACCCAGGAAAACGCCGTTCGCGTGGAAAAGATTGCGCCGCGCGGGGATAATGACGAGTAATTGACTCAGCCGATGCATTCGACTGATCCACGTTTGTTTTGAAAGGCCGCACATGAGCGATAGCCAGAACATTTCCGATGAGGTGCGCGCCCGCCTGCGCGCCATTCCCTCCGTCAACGAGCTGCTTGCAGAGTGGCCGGTGGTGAAGGCAGCGGGGGAGACGTGCGACGCGGTGGTCCATGCTGCCGTCACGGCCGAGCTCGACGAGGAACGCGCCGCCATCCGCGCCGGGGCCGCCCCGCGTTCCAAGCGCGAGCTGGCATCGGCCATCGAATTCCGTGCGCATCGCTCTGCGCTGCCGAGTCTGCGCCCGGCCGTCAACGCCACGGGCGTGGTCATCCATACCAACCTGGGTCGTGCTCCACTCGCGGAGTCGGCCGCCAAGGCCGTGGCCGAGGTCGCGCGCGGGTACAGCACGCTCGAGTACAGCGTCGACACCTGCTCGCGCGGGTCGCGCAAAGAGCACGCCGCGCAGCTGATCCGCTCGCTCACCGGTGCCGAGGACGCGCTCGTCGTCAATAACAATGCCGCCGCGGTACTGCTGGTGCTGGCCACCCACGCCGCGGGTAAAGAGGTCATCGTCAGCCGCGGCGAGCTCGTCGAGATCGGCGGCAGCTTCCGCATCCCCGATGTCATGGAGGCCTCGGGTGCCCGGCTTGTCGAAGTGGGCGCCACCAACCGCACACACCTGGCCGACTACGAGCGCGCCATCACGCCCAACACGGCCATGATTCTCAAAGTCCATCCTTCCAACTACCGCATTGAGGGCTTTCACGAGGAAGTGAGCTCCAAGGAGCTTGCCGCGCTCGCCCACAAGCATGGTCTGCTGTTCTACGAGGATCAGGGCTCGGGCGCGCTGCTGCCCGACGACATCCTGGTGCGTGGCGGCGAGGAGACCACGCCGACCTCGGTTGCCGCCGGGCTCGATATCGTGTCGTGCTCGGGCGACAAGCTGCTCGGTGCCGCACAGACGGGCATTATCATGGGCCGTCGCGACCTGATCCAGGCCTGCGGCGCGCATCCCCTCATGCGCGCCCTGCGCCCGGGCAAGCTCGCGCTGACGGCGCTCGAGGCCACGCTGCGTATCTACATTGACGGTGCCGATGTTGCCCATCGTGACATTCCGGTGCTCAGCATGCTCACCCTTCCGCAGGCTCATCTGGAGCGTCGCGCACGCAAGCTGCGCGACCTTATGGCGGCGGGGCTCGACAAGGCCGGCTGCCCGTGTGCCGTTGAGCTGGAGATTGTCGAGGAGTCATCGACCCCCGGCGGCGGTTCGCTGCCTACCGTCGAGCTGCCGACGATGTGCGTTGCCGTACGTCTTGTTGACGAGCGCCTGACGGTCGACGCGCTTAAGCGCTCCCTCGTCCAGGACTTCGACACGCCGGTCGTCACACGCACCTCGCACGATCGCATTCTGTTTGACGTCCGCACGCTTGTGGGCGACCGCGATATCGAGACCGCGGCGTCGACGCTTGCCGCGTGCATTGCCAAGGCGGCGCGCCGATGAGTGGGGACCAAACGCTGGTGGAATGCCCCGTCATCGTGGGCACGGCGGGCCACGTCGACCACGGCAAGTCGGCGCTCATCGAGGCGCTGACGGGCAAGAATCCCGACCGCCTGGAGGTCGAGCGTCGTCGCGGCATGACCGTGGAGCTCGGCTTTGGCGAGCTGGCCCTGCCGAGCGGCAAGATCGTGGGCCTGGTCGACGTTCCGGGGCATGCACACTACCTGCGCGCCATGGTGCAGGGCGCCACGGGCATCGACGTGGCCGTGCTGGTGGTGTCGGCCGTCGAGGGCGTGATGCCGCAGACGCGCGAGCATGTGCATGTGCTGGAGCTTTTGGGCGTCACGCACATGGTGGTCGCGCTGACGATGTGCGACTTGGCCGATGCCGAGATGACCGAGCTTGCCGAGCTCGACGTCGATGACTTTTTGTCGGGCACCGTGTTTGCGGGCGCTCCGATCGTCCCCGTGTCGTCCAAGACGGGCGAGGGGATTGATGCGCTGCTGGCCGCTCTCGACGAGTGCGTGGATGCCTGTTGGGGCGCCTGTCGCGATCGGGCCGAGCGAACCGACGCCGCACCGCGCCTGCCGATCGACCGCTGTTTTACGATCAAGGGCGCCGGCACTGTCGTGACGGGAACGTTGCACGATGCGCCGATCGCGGTGGGTGACGAGCTCGTCGCGCTGCCGTCGCGCACGGCCTGTCGCGTGCGCGGGATTCAGGTGCATGGCGATACGCAGCGGGCGTTGCCCGGTCAGCGTGTGGCGCTCAACCTGGTGGGCGATGGCGCCGCTTCGCTCGATCGTGGCGAGATGCTCGGCGTGGAGGGCCGTTTTGGCCAGACGCTGCGCTTTATGATGACGTTGACCTACCTGGGCCGCGAGGGCGCCAAGCCGCGTGTGCTCGAGTCGGGCGCGCGCGTGCACGTGATGGCGGGCACGGCCGAGGTCGTCGGCCGCATTATGCTCATGGAGGGCGAGGCGCCTGTGGCGGTGGGCGAGACACGTACTGTCCAGGTGCGCCTGGAGGACCCGCTGCCGCTGCGCTCCGGCGACCATGCCGTGGTGCTGTCGTACTCGCCGGTGACGCTCATTGGAGGCGGGCGCGTATTGCTGTCGCGCTGTCGTCGCTCGCGTGAGCTTTCCGACGGGGAGCGCGCGCTGTATGCGGCACTCGAGGCTGGAGATATTGCCGGTGCAGTGAATTCGTGGCTGGCACTGCAAGTGCTGCCGGTTACGGCTGCTGATGTTGTTGCGGCGCTGGATGTTGCTGCCGTCGATGTCGAGGCTGCGCTGCGTACGCTGGTGGACCAGAGTACGGTGCGCGAGCTTGCCGCAGGCGACGTGGCGCTGTACGCGAGTGCCGCCGTGCTTGATGGTGCGATGGACACGCTCGCGACGACCCTGTCGGCCATGCACACGGCGGCTCCCAAGGAGACCGGCTTTACGCCCGGCGCCGTCGCTCATGCTGCCTGGCCTGCCGCCGACGATGCCGTTGCCGCGGCGTTGATTGCCGAGGGCTGCTCGCGCGGCGTGTGCGCCTCCGAGGGTGCCGAGGTGTTCGACCCGCACTCCGCCGCCGCGGCGGCGCGTGTGGTGCGAGAGGCCTGCGAACGTATCGTTTCCTTGCTGGACGAGGCGGGTCTTGACGCGCCGACGTTGCCCGAGGTGGGCGAGCAACTGCAGCTCGATCGCGACACCATGACGCGTGCCCTGCGCGAGCTTTCGCTCAACCGCTCGATCGTCAAAGTCGAGCGCGACGTGGCCCTGTCCGCTGCCGCCGAGGCCCATGCGCGCGAGCTTGTCGCCGCCGCTATCGAGACTGCCGGCGGCGCTGCCACCACGAGCGTGCTGCGCGAGGCGCTGGGTGTGTCACGCAAGCGTGCCATCAGCATCTTGGAACACCTGGATGCCGTGCGCTTTACGGTGCTCGACAAGGAAGCCGGCGGCCTGAGGTCCCTACGCTAGCTAGCCTGCTCGGTTTGGTAAAATACCGGCGCACTTGGGAACGGATGGGCTCCGGTGGGCTCCGCGGTCCTCAAAACCGTTGCGAGGCGTGCAAAACGTCTTGGATGTGTTCGATTCACATACGTTCCCGCCATACGCTACCAGCGCTTTTGTGCTCGCGGTCTTGCTGCGTGCCGCAAAGGCGCTGTCTTGTTTTTGCACGAGCTTTTTGTAGCGCCGCTATTTTGGCGGCTGTATTTAGCTTCGTGCACCGGGTTTCGAGCATGCCGATGGAGGTGTTTTGCCGTATGACTACCGTAAGACGTGCCGATCTTTCTTGTGTCGTCCAGGCGGGCGGGCTGTCCTCGCGCATGGGCTGCGATAAGGCCCGCATGGCGTTTTGCGGCGAGCCGCTCATCGAGCGCGTGCTGGGTCGGCTGGCGCCAGTTGCCGGCGAGTTGGTCGTGACGACTTCGCGTCCCAGCGAGCTGGCCTACCTTGAGAAGCTTATGTTTGATGGCCTGCGCCCCCGCGTAGTCATGGATGTCGACGGTCCCGCCGGCGCCATGCGCGGCATCGCGAGCTCGTTGGCCGCGGCCCGATTGCCGCTCGTGGCTATCGTCGCCTGCGACATGCCGTTTGTCTCGTCGGAACTCATCGACGCGCTTGCCGATCGTGTTGAGGCCGAGGCGCTTGACGTGTGCGTGCCGCGCGAGGAGCGGGGAATTGAGCCGCTTTGCGCCGTCTGGCGCCGTGACGCGTGCGCGCCGGTTGCCCAAGAGCTGCTCGCCTGCGACCGCCAGCGCATTCGCTGCCTGATCAATCGCGTTCAGGCCGGTTATATGGATGAGTCTCAGATCGTTAAGGTCGCCGGCTCGACGCTCTGCTTCGAGAACGTCAATACGCCCGAGGAGTTTGCGGCGGCCGAGTTACTCGCCTAGACGATTGGAGTTGCCATGTCTCACGATATTTGTCCCGACACGGGAGAACCTTGCACTTGCGACGGGTCCGAACCCTGTACCTGCGGTTGCGGTGGCTGTGGACATACTGCGGAAGAGGAAGCGGCCGCCGCGGCGTATCGCGATGCACGCCGCGAAGGCCCGTCCGGTGATGCTCTTGACCATGAACGCAAAATCATCGTGTCGTTCGACAGCACCTTCGATGTGATGGAATGCGAACAGCTGTGCCTTGCCGCCGGTGTTCCTGGGCGCATCATGCCGCTGCCCGGCTCCATCACCGCCGGCTGCGGACTGTGCTGGGCCATGCCGTTCTCGGGCGATGCCCTCGCCGCCTTCCGCGCCGCCACCGAGGGCCGCGTAACCCCCGCCGACTACCACCAGCTCGTCCTCTAACCACCAACACCACCACAAAGGTGCCTGTCCCCAATGTGGTGGTTTAGAACACGTGGACGAAACAGCTTCGAAACACGCGATTTGTGCGTCGGGCGCTCAAAAACGCTTCTACCTGCATCGTAATCAAAACGAAACATCTGCTCGTCGGCTTATGCGAAACTTTGCTGCAACAGTGCGATATTATCCATACTCGATAAAGCTCGCGGCGTATGAGACGTCGCGAACGACACCTTTCTTTTCCATCATTGGAGGAAGCATGAGCTACACGCAGAAAGTTCTCGACGAGCTCAAGGCCCGCTATCCCGAGCAGCCTGAGTTCATCCAGGCCGCGACCGAGATTCTCGGCACCATCCAGCCGGCGCTCGACGCCCACCCCGAGTACGAGGAGGCCGCCCTGCTTGAGCGCCTCGTCGAGCCCGAGCGAATCGTTATGTTCCGTGTTCCCTGGGTCGACGACCAGGGCAAGGTTCAGGTCAACCGCGGTTACCGCGTCGAGTTCAACTCTGCCATTGGACCCTACAAGGGCGGCCTGCGCTTTAACCCGACGGTCACCCTGGGTATGCTCAAGTTCCTGGGCCTGGAGCAGATCCTCAAGAACAGCCTGACCACCCTTCCCATGGGCGGCGGCAAGGGCGGCTCCGACTTTGACCCCAAGGGCAAGTCCAACAACGAGATCATGCACTTCTGCCAGTCCTTCATGACCGAGCTCTATCGCCACATTGGCCCCAACACCGACGTTCCTGCCGGCGACCTGGGCGTTGGCGGCCGCGAGGTTGCCTACCTGTTCGGTCAGTACAAGCGCCTGACCAACGAGTGGACCGGTGTCCTTACCGGCAAGGGCCTCTCCTTTGGCGGCTCGCTCGCCCGTACCGAGGCCACCGGCTACGGTCTGGCCTACTTTGTGGACGAGTACCTTAAGAGCCGCGGCGACTCCTTCGAGGGCAAGAACGTCGTCGTTCACGGTTCCGGTAACGTCGCCATCTACGCGGTCCAGAAGGTCGCCCAGCTCGGCGGCAAGGTGCTGGCCTGCTCCGACACCCACGGCTGGGTCGAGGATCCCGACGGCATCGACTACACCGTGCTCGAGCATGTCTACAACAAGAAGCGCTCCGGCCACGACAAGGGCGTTACGCTCGCTATGTATGTCGACGAGAAGCCCAATGCCACGTGGCACGAGGGCGACGGCCGCGGCGTGTGGCAGCTTCCCTGCGATATCGCGCTGCCCTGCGCTCGCGAGAACACGCTGCTGCTCGAGGACGCCCAGGCACTCGTCGCCAACGGCTGCAAGGTGGTCGGTGAGGGCGCGAACATGCCCACGACCATCGAGGCCACGACCTACTTCCAGGAGCACGGCGTCGCCTTTATGCCCGGTAAGGCTGCCAACGCCGGCGGCGTGCTCGTGTCCGGCTTGGAGATGAGCCAGAACGCCGAGCACCTGTCCTGGACCTTCGAGGAGGTCGACGGCAAGCTCGAGCAGCTCATGCGCGGCATGTTCCACAACGTGGACGACACCGCCAAGGAGTACGGCGAGGAGGGCAATTTCGTCATGGGCGCAAACATCGCCGGCTTCCTGAAGGTCGCCGATGCCATGCTCGCCCAGGGCGTCTGCTAAATCTTCGCTCGATATAGCATGTGATGAGGCTCCCAGCCATTCCGGCTGGGAGCCTTTTCTATCCCGGAGGACTCCTCATAACTTGCGGTGATATGCGGACTGTTTTGCGTTCCAGAACGACTAATCAGTCCGTATATCACCGCAAGTTGTGGATGGGTGGGTGGATTTTGTCCTAAAACGGTGTGCGGCCCCTCGTTTGGTACACTAAAAGGTACTGGACAAGTGAAGAGATGGGGGAGAACGTGCTCAAGTTCGGTACCTACGTCCGTGTTGGAAACGCGGCCGAAGCCTATGAGCTCTTACAGAAGAACCGCAACAACAAGATTGTGGGCGGTGGCATTTGGATGCGCCTGGGCTCGCGTCGCGTCGCGACGGCGATTGACCTTTCGGCCTGCGGACTCGATCAGATCGAGGAGACCGAGACCGAGTTTCGCATCGGTGCCATGTGTACCCTGCGCCAGCTCGAGCGTCATGCCGAGCTCAACGCGCTTGTCAACCATGTCTTTGAGTTTGCCGTCCACGATATCGTGGGCGTGCAGTTGCGCAATACCGCCACGGTGGGCGGCAGCATTTACGGCCGCTTTGGCTTCTCGGACGTGCTCACTGCCTTCCTCGCGCTCGATTCCTATGTTGAGCTGACGGGCGCCGGCCGCGTGCCGCTCGCCGAGTTCGTGGACATGGGTTACGTGCGCGACGTGATCGAGCACATCGTAGTCGTTAAGCACGACTACCGTGCGAGCTACGAGGCCGTGCGCAAGGCCGCGACCGACTTCCCCTCCTTAAACGTCACTGCCGCCTGGTGGAACAACAGCTGGCATGTCACCGTGGGCGCCCGCCCGCTGCGCGCGACCCTGCTGCAGGGCGAGGCATGCGGCCTTACTGCCGAGCAGCCTTCCGAGGACGAGCTTCGCGCTCTGGCCGCTTCTGTGCGCGCCCTGAGCTACGGCACCAACCTGTGGGGCTCGGCCGCCTACCGCCGCCGCATCTCGGCCCCGCTTGCCGTGCAGGCCGTGCGCCGCGCCGCCGGCATCGAGCTTTCGGCCGCGCTTGCCCGCGAGCTCGAGACCGTGCAGATCCCCAAGTTTGCCACGGACGAGTATTCCTGCCGCCGCGTGCCCGGCGTCGATTCTAGCGAGGTGCGCTAATGGCTGCCAAACTCATCGATCTTTCCTTTACGCTCAACGGCCGTAAGGTCAAGGTTCAGATTGCCCCCGACACCATGCTCTTTGCACTGTTGCGCGAGCAGGGTTGTGCGTCGGTGCGCTGCGCCTGCGAAACCACCAACTGCGGCCTGTGCACGGTGTGGCTCGACGGCGACCCGGTGCTGAGCTGCTCGGTTCCCGCCGCTCGCGTCGAGGGCCACACCATCACCACGCTCGAGGGCCTCAAAGCCGAGTCTGAGGCGCTGGCCCGTGCGATGGCTGCCGAAGGCGCTGAGCAGTGCGGTTTTTGCGCCCCCGGCCTCATCATGAACGTGCTGGCTCTCGCCCGCGCCGCCAAGGAGGATCCGAGCCTCGTCGCAACGCGCGAGGAACTCTCGCGCCAGCTCGCCGGCAACCTGTGCCGTTGCAGCGGCTACGAGAGCCAGCTGCGCGCCATCGTCCGCTTCCTCAACGAGTCCGGCGTGCAGGTGGGCTTTGAGATGCCCGAGCTGCCGGTCAACAACACCAGCTCTGACGGCGTCTCCTACAAGCAGATCACCCACAAGCAGCCCAAGAAGGACTCGAAGGCGCTGCTCGAGGGGCGTCCCGTCTACACGGGCGACCTGGTGCCCGCCGGCGCGCTCATCGTCAAGCTCAAGCGCAGCCCGTATGCTCGCGCCAAGATCCGCTCCATCGACACCTCGCGCGCCCTGAAGGTGCCCGGCGTGGTGGGTGTCTACACCTACGAGGACGTGCCCAAGCGCCGCTTTACCATCGCCGGCCAGAGCTATCCGCAGCCGAGTCCCTACGACCGTCTGATCCTCGAGAACCTCGTGCGCTATCAAAACGAGGAGGTGGCTATCGTCGCCGCCGAGACCGAGGAGGCCGCCGACAAGGCGCTCAAGCTCATCAAGGTCGACTACGAGGTACTCGAGCCGCTGCTCGACTTTACCCAGGCACTCGATAACGACATCGTGGTTCACCCCGAGGGTGACGTGACCTTTATGTTCCCGCAGGGCGGCGACGTTGCTCGCAACCTGGTGTGCAGCGGTACCAGCGATTATGGCGATCTGGACGAGGCTTTCGCCCAGAGCGACATCGTCTTTGAGCGCACCTACACCAGCCAGGCCACGCAGACCGCGCCCATGGAGACCTTCCGCGCCTTCGCGACGACCGACGCGTTCGGCCGCATCTCGGTGACCACCTCTACGCAGGTGCCCTTCCACGTGCGCCGTATGGTCGCACAGTCGCTCGATATCCCTCAGTCACAGGTGCAGGTTATTAAGCCGCGCATCGGCGGCGGCTTTGGCTCCAAGCAGACGGGCTGCTGCGAGATCTTCGTGGCGTTCGTGACCCAGCAGACCGGCCGTCCGAGCTACTGCTGCTACACCCGCGAGGAGACCATCACCGCTGGCAACTCGCGCCACCAGATGCAGATGACCGTCAAGCTGGGCGCCATGAACGACGGCACCATCACGGCCATCGACCTGCATACGCTGTCCAACGCCGGCGCGTACGGCGAGCACGCCACCACGACGATCGGCCTCTCGGGCCACAAGAGTCTGTCCATCTACAACCACGTGAAGGCGAGCCGCTTTAGGTGGGACGCCGTCTACACCAACACCAACCGCGGCGGCGCGTATCGCGGCTACGGTGCCACCCAGGGCCAGTTTGCCGTGGAGAGTGCCGTCAACGAGCTCGCCGACATGCTGAACATGGACCCCGCCGACCTGCGCCTTAAGAACATCGTGCGCGAGGGCGAGATTATGCCGCAGTACTACAACGAGAAGCTCAACGCCTGTGCGCTCGACCGCTGCCTGCTGCGCGCGATGGACATGATCGGCTGGCGCGACAAGCCGCTTGCCGTGGACCTGGGCGACCGCGTGCGCGCCCTGGGCTGCGCGCTTACCATGCAGGGCTCGGGTATCTCCAACGTGGACATCGCCGGCATCGACATGCGCCTGGAAGAGGACGGCTTCATTACGCTTTCGACCGGTGCTACCGATAACGGCATGGGCGTCGACACGATCTTGGCGCAGATTGCCGCCGAGGAGCTGGGCGTAGAGAGCTCGCAGATCGTGGTGCGCGGCGTGGACACCGACGTGTCGCCGTTCGACGCCGGCTCGTACGCGAGCTCGGGTACCTACGTGACGGGCCTTGCCGCCAAGAACGCCGCGACCGAGCTGCGCGAGAAGATTTGCGCCAAGGCCGCCCAGATGTGGAACGTTGACGCCACCGGCGTGGTATTCGACGGCCAGTACGTGCGCCTGTCCGATGAGCGCGCCGCGCGTGAGCAGAACCGCTACCTTACGCTGCGCGACTTTGCCAACCTGTGTGTCAAGAACATCGAGGGCGGCGACGCGCTGACCTCGCACGCCTCTGCCTGCCTGCCCGTTTCGCCCCCGCCGTTTATGGCTGGCATCGCCGAGGTCGAGGTCGACAAGGCCACCGGCAAGGTGACTGTGGTGGACTACGTGGCGGCCGTCGATTGCGGCACCGTGATCAACGAGGCGCTCGCGCGCGTCCAGGCCGAGGGCGGCATTGCCCAGGGCATCGGCCATGCGCTCTACGAGATTGTCGAGCATGACGATCGCGGACGCCTGCGCACCGGCAACTTTATGAGCTACAAGCTGCCCACGCGCCTGGATATCGGCAGCATTCGCGTGGCCTTTGAGCCGAGCTACGAGCCGACGGGCCCGTTTGGCGCCAAGTCGATCGGCGAGGTCGTCATCAACACGCCGCTCGCCGCCGTTGCCTCGGCCGTGGCGCACGCCACCGGACACCAGGTTCGCTCGCTGCCGATCACGCCCGAGAAGGCCCTGCTGGGGGAGTAGCGGGTCAGCGAACAAGTCGTAATGGGCGGGGCGGGGCAACTCGTCCCGCCTTTTGCACTCGTGGTGAGGTCGTGAGCCTGTAAAAGGTGTGCGTGCGCTTGCCGTTCGTATCTGCTATCATTCCTAGTCTGTGCGCTCATGCGGGCGTGGCGGAATTGGTAGACGCGCCAGATTTAGGTTCTGGTGGGATTCCCGTGAAGGTTCGAGTCCTTTCGCCCGCACCAACGCACCTGCGTCGGCTCCCGCCGTCGCGACTCTTTGTTGCATAAAGGTACCAGCACCTCAGATAAGCTGGGCAGTATGAGGAGGAACGTGTTGAACATCACCGCTTCTGACGTCAAGGACGCCAAGCTCACCGCTACGGTCACCATCCCGGCCGCCGACGTCGACGCCGCGATCAAGAAGGCCTACAAGGACACCGCTAAGAAGTACCGCTTCCCGGGCTTCCGCGCCGGCAAGGCCCCCCGTCCGGTCATCGACTCCGCACTTGGCGCCGAGGCTACCCTCGCTCAGGCTACCAACGACCTGATCGCCGCCAACGAGCCCGTCGTCCTCAACGAGCTGGACATCGTCCCCACCAAGAACGGTGACTACAAGGAGCTCGACCTCGCCAAGGATCACGAGGACTACACCTACACCGTCGAGTTCTCCCTGCGTCCTGCTGCTGAGCTCTCCTCCTTCGACGCCGTTGAGATCGAGATGCCCCCTGCGGAGGTCACCGAGTCCGAGATCAACAACCAGGTCGAGATGCTCCTCAACTACCGTGCCACCTTCGAGGACGTCGAGGGTCGCGCCGTCGAGGCTGACGACTATGTGACCGTCGACCTCAAGGCCGTCGAGAACGCCGACAACTTCGCCGCTGAGGGCCGCATGCTCATCGCCGGCAGCGATAGCAACCCCAAGGAGTTCAACGAGGCCCTGATCGGCGCTAACGTTGACGACGTCAAGACCGTCACCTGGACCGACGAGGTCGAGGAGGGCGAGGAGGCCGAGACCCACACCGTCGAGGTCACCGTCAAGGGCATCAAGGTCCGCAACACCCCCGAGCTCACCGACGAGCTCGTCAAGTCCGACTTTGGCTTCGACAGCATCGAGGCCATGCGCGACGCCATCAAGATCGAGATTGAGCAGGACAAGGCTTCCCGCCTGCCGGCCGAGAAGGAGAACCGTTGCGTCTCCGCTCTCGCCGAGCGCCTGCAGCTCGACGAGATGGACGCCGACTACGAGCAGTCCGTCTTTGAGGAGCTCGGCCAGAACTTCCTGTCCAACCTCGCTGCCCGCGGCATGACGCTCGACACCTGGCTGCCCGCTTCCGGCCTGACCATGGAGCAGTTCATCGGCGACCTGCACAAGCAGGCCAACGACGTCGCCCGCGAGTCCCTGGCTCTCGACGCCCTCGCCCGTGAGCTCAAGATTGAGGTCACCGAGGACGACATCAACGCCGAGTTCGAGAAGGCCGGCGTTAAGGACGTCGAGGCTTCCAAGGCCGAGTTCATCGCCGATGGCCGCATGCCTGCCGTCCGCGAGTCCATCCGTCGCTCTAAGGCCGTCGACCACCTGGTCGAGAACGCCAAGGTGACCGAGGTCGACGAGACCGCCAAGGACGCCGAGTAATTCTCGCCACCTTGCCCGCGAGTGCATGCGTGCGCCCGTGATGGGGTAAAGTTATACACCGGTTATCCGGTTGCTTCGTACGGTGCCAGCCAATGCATAGCATGCGGGCACCGTACGTCTATCTAGAACCAATTTGGTCCGCAAGAGAGAAATGGAGATGCGTATGATCGCCAAGTTCGATTCCGCCCTCGTGCCATACGTTATCGAGCAGACGCCGCGCGGCGAGCGCAGCTACGATATCTATTCGCGCCTGCTCAACGACCGCATCATCTTCTTGGGCGAGGAGATCAACTCCGTCAGCGCCAACCTGGTCGTTGCCCAGCTGCTGCATCTTGAGAGCCAGGATGCCGAGAAGGATATCTCGCTCTACATCAATTCGCCCGGTGGCGAGGTCTACTCCGGCCTGGCGATTCTGGACACCATGAACTTCATCAAGCCGCAGGTCTCGACCATTTGCGTCGGTATGGCCGCGTCCATGGCCGCCGTGCTGCTTTCGGCCGGCGCCAAGGGCAAGCGCTTCTGCCTGCCGCATTCCAAGGTTATGATTCACCAGCCCAGCGGCGGTGCCCAGGGCCAGCAGACCGAGATCGAGATCGTTGCCGAGGAGATTAAGAAGACTCGCCGCGAGCTCAACCTGATCCTGTCCGACGCCTCGGGCCAGCCCATCGAGAAGGTCCAGGCCGACACCGAGCGCGATAACTACCTGACCGCTGCCGAGGCCCTCGACTACGGCCTGATCGACCGTATCGTCACCTCGCGCGACCTCGCCGCGAAGGACGCCTAGGATGGCCGGTAACATGCAGGACAACTTTGACGAGAACGGCAACCCTATCCGCTGCTCCTTCTGCGGAAAAGAGCAGGGCCAGGTCCGTCGCCTCGTAAAGGGCCCGACCAACATCTTTATCTGTGACGAGTGCGTCGCCGCTTGCTCCGAGATTCTGGAGGAGTCGCTGGCTTCGGACTTTATGGACGCCGCCCGCAACGGCAAGCTGCCAGGCTTCCTCAACGACCACGGCCAGGCTGCTGGGCAGCCCGCCGTTGACCCCGAGACCGAGGGCTTTGAGCTCGAGGACGACCGTCAGGTCATCACGCACGTGCCGACGCCGCACGAGATCTATGACGAGCTTTCGGCCTATGTTATGGGCCAGGAGGACGCCAAGCGCGCCATGTCGGTGGCCGTGTACAACCACTATCGTCGCGTGATCGAGGGCGGCGCCGCGGTGTCTGCCTTTGACGACGACATGGGCTCGCAGTTCGACGACGATATGGACGAGGTAGAGCTCGCCAAGTCCAACATCTTGCTGCTCGGTCCCACCGGTACCGGTAAGACCCTGCTGGCCCAGACGCTCGCGCGCATCCTCGAGGTGCCGTTTGCCATCGCCGACGCCACTGCGCTTACCGAGGCCGGCTACGTTGGCGAGGACGTGGAGAACATCCTGCTCAAGCTCATCAATGCTGCCGATGGCGATATTGAGCGCGCTCAGGTGGGCATTATCTACGTGGACGAGATCGACAAGATCGCCCGCAAGGCCGAGAACCTCTCCATTACCCGCGATGTCTCGGGCGAGGGCGTTCAGCAGGCGCTGCTTAAGATTCTTGAGGGCACGGTGGCCAGCGTTCCGCCCACTGGCGGCCGCAAGCATCCCCAGCAGGAGCTGCTGCAGATCGACACGACCAATATCCTGTTCATCTGTGGCGGTGCCTTTGTGGGTCTGGACAAGATTATCGCCGATCGCGTGGGCAACAAGGGCGTGGGCTTTAACTCCGAGATCGCCGGCCCCACCTCGGTCGACGAGAACGACCTGCTGCGCCAGGTGCTCCCGCAGGACCTCAACGCCTTTGGCATGATTCCCGAGTTCGTTGGCCGCACGCCTGTCGTAACCCAGACGCAGGCGCTCGACGAGGACGACCTGGTGTCGATTCTGACCGAGCCCAAGAACGCCGTGGTGCGCCAGTACCGTAAGATGTTCCAGCTTGAGGACGTTGAGCTTGAGTTTGAGGACGCGGCCCTGCACGAGATCGCCCGCATGGCGCTCGCCCGCAAGACCGGCGCCCGCGGCCTGCGCTCCATCTGCGAGGACGTGCTGCAGCAGACGATGTTCGACCTGCCCAGCGAGGAGGGTGTTTCCAAGGTCGTTGTGACCGAAGCCTCCGTAAAGGGCGAAGAGCAGCCCCAGCGCATCTACGGCTAAACCAGCCTAAAACGTGTTTGCAAATAGCCTCCGACCACCCGCGGTCGGAGGCTATTTTATATATACGCAATAACCCCAACTACCTGTGTTATTCTGTGTGTTTGTTTAAAGTCTCAGCAAAGTCCATTCAGACTGAAGTAATCGATACCTAAGGCGTGTCCGCCTGCTTGGTTTTCGTAGATTCCGCACGAGCCGAAGAGCACTAAATGTGCTCTTCGTGCGAGCC
>NZ_JADNDZ010000080.1 GCF_015552075.1 Collinsella aerofaciens | reverse complement strand
GAGCGTCCGGCTGATAACCGGGAGGTCACAAGTTCGAATCTTGTCAGGTCCACCATCAAAACTGTGAAGAGCCTCGAGGTATTGCCTCGGGGCTTTTTTCTTGTGTGTTATAAAACTCATTTTGGTTTTGTGTGCTGTGCGAAAGATTGGGTAGTATAGCAATTCAATGCGGCGAAGGCGCCGTGTGTTAACCGCTACGTACCGGAGGTGTTCCATGGTTCGTGTCGACATAGAGACCATCGTCATGGCCGCCGGTCCCGTGCCATCGCTTATCGTGCTTCGCGAGCGCTGCAGCAAATCGGACTCCCCTGCGCCGCTGCGCTCCCTTTCCATCCAAACTGGTTCGTTTGAGGCTGCGGCTATTAGCCGCGGTATCGACAGCGGTCGTGCCGAGCGCCCGATTGCCCATGACCTGCTGCTCGATACGCTTGATGCTCTGGATGCAAAACTCGAGCGTATTGAGATTGTCCGTGCCGAGCCTCCCGTGTTCTACGCGACGGTCGTCGTTTTGGCCGACGGCAGCGAGCATAGGATCGATGCGCGTCCGAGCGACGCCATCGCCCTCGCCGTGCGCAGCAATGCCCCCATGTTTGTGGAGGATGACATCATGAACCGCCTGGGGACCGTCTCTCCGGTTGCCGAGGAAATCGATGACGAGCAGGAATTTGAGAAGTTCGACGAGTTCGTCCATACGCTCTCGCCCGATGATTTTTAAATGACGGGTAGCCATGAGACGGAGTTTGCACTGATGGAGCGTGGCGTCTCGGCCGAGGTCGCCGCCATTGCCCGCGAGGCCCAGATGCGCTCGGAGGCGTCCGAGGCCGCGCGCATCGCCTACGTGACGCAGGCCCGTACGCTTCGCGAGCGCCGTGCCTCCTTTATCAAGATGGTTGCCGTCTCCGCACTTGTCGCGGCAATCTCCTCGCGCCTTCGTGGTACAGTTGGTGCGCTTGGGTTTTCGATTTCGACGGGATTGGTCATCTGGGGCGTGGTCGATGCCGTGATGCTGACCAACCAGATCAAGGTACTCGATAAGCGCGCGGCCGATATGATGCGCGCCCGCGACGCCGCCGCCAGGATCGCTGCCGAGGCACAAGAGATGTAACGACGCCGGACTCGATGGGAAGGTCTAAGAATGGCACAGGATATGCAGGACGCCGGAAACGTCTCCGCCGAGCTCGACGCCATGGTGTGCGACCTCATCGGGGCCTTTTTGGACGATCTCGCCGCTGGTGAGAATCCGGGCGTTGTCGTTGCGATCGAGGACGCCGCGTCCAACCGTTATCTGGCGGCACTCGACGAGGACGGCGAAGAGGCATGCCTCGAGGCTGCCACCAACTTTATCTCCGAGCACAAGATGGGTCTTAAGGACGAGGGCCTGGGCCGCATCGCCCGTTACGCCATCGGCTACACCGGATGTGTCGAGATCGATGGCGGCTACCATGACGCCCTGCTCGTGAGTTTCTTTGAGACGACGCTCGAGAGCGGCTTTTCGGCATACGTACTGTACGAGGGTGTGGGCGCCGGCGATGGTTTTATGTGGAGCGACCCTGAACCTGCAGGCGAGGAAACCCCTCTTATCTAAAATCGCTAAAATAAACGAGTTTTCGGTAAAAGGCTCATTATTCCCGCCGAGCGTTGTGTTGCTGGGCGGGTCGCATACGCGTGCCGGTTGTATATAGATAGAAGATAGGGGAACTACATGCGCGTAGACAATCTGAGGAACATCGCCATCATCGCTCACGTCGACCATGGCAAGACGACGATGGTCGACAAGCTCCTGCGTGCCACGGACGCCTTCCGTGCCAACCAGCAGGTCGAGGACCGCGTCTTGGACTCTAACGACCAGGAGCGCGAGCGCGGCATTACGATTCTCGCCAAGAACATCTCTATCGAGTACAAGGACGTTAAGATCAACGTCATCGACACCCCGGGCCACGCCGACTTTGGCGGCGAGGTCGAGCGCGTGCTGCGTATGGCCGACGGCGCCCTGCTGCTGGTCGACGCTTTTGAGGGCCCCATGCCCCAGACCCGTTTCGTGCTGCGTCACGCTATCGACACCGGCCTCAAGATCATGATCGTCATCAACAAGATCGACCGTCCGGGCGCCAACCCCGAGAAGGCCTACAACGACTGCCTGGACCTCATGGCCGACCTGGGCGCCACCGACGACCAGCTTGAGTTCGCCATGGAGCACGTGGTCTACGCCAGCGCCATGAACGGCTTTGCCCGCCTTGACCCCAACGACGGCAACATGGACATGTATCCGCTACTCGATATGATCATCGACGACATGCCTGCGCCCGAGGTTGACGAGAACGCCCCGCTGGCCATGCAGTGCGTGACTATCGACCACTCTAACTTCGTTGGCCGCATCGGCATCGGTCGCGTGTACTCCGGCACCATCCACCAGGGCGACCAGATCCTGGTTGTCAAGAACGACGGCTCCAGCGCCACCGCTACCGTCAAGCAGCTCTTTACCTTTGACTACCTGGGCCGTACCGAGTGCCAGGAAGTCGGCGCTGGTGACATCGCCGCCGTCGTGGGCATCGACCGCACCGATATCGGCGATGTCTACACTGATCCCGAGAACCCCGTCGAGCTCGAGCCCATCGAGATCGACCCCCCGACCCTGTCCATCGTCTTTGAGGCCTCGACCTCCCCGCTCGTCGGTCGCGACGGCGACATTGTGGGCGCCCGTCAGCTCAAGGAGCGTCTGTTCAACGAGGCCGAGAACAACGTGACCATGAAGATCGAGGAGCTCGAGGACAAGAGCGGCGTCGAGGTCTCGGGCCGCGGCATTCTGCACCTGTCCGTCCTGATGGAGTCCATGCGCCGCGAGGGCTTTGAGTTCCAGGTCGGTCGTCCCCGCGTTCTGTTTAAGAAGGACGAGAACGGCAACAAGATGGAGCCCGTCGAGCAGGCCGTCGTCGAGTGCCCGGACGAGTATTCGGGCAAGGTCGTTGAGGTCTTCGGCACCTCCGGCGGCATCATGACGAGCATGGATACCTCGGGCATCGTGACGCACCTCGAGTTTAAGATCCCGACCCGCGGCATCATGGGTCTTAAGAACCGCATCATGAACGTCACCCACGGCGAGGGCGTGTTCTACCACACCTTCCTGGAGTACGGTCCCTATGCCGGCGAGATCGGCAACCGCCAGAACGGCGCCATGATCTCCATGACCACCGAGAAGGCCGTTGCCTACGCTCTGGGTACGCTGCAGGAGCGCGGCCAGCTGTTCGTTGAGCCGGGCACCGAGTGCTACGAGGGCATGATCGTAGGCGAGCGCAGCAAGGCCGGCGACATGGTCGTCAACATCGCCCGTACCAAGAACCTGGGCAACCAGCGCTCCTCGACCTCCGATATCTCTGTCCAGCTGGTGCCGCCCCGCACCTTCTCGCTGGAGGAGGCGCTGGAGTACATCGCCGACGACGAGCTGGTGGAGATCACTCCCAAGAACATTCGCCTGCGCAAGCGTCTGCTCAATGCTACCGACCGCAAGAAGGCCGCCGTCCGCGCCGGTCAGGTCAACAAATAAACGCTGAGCTTTATAGCGACTAACAAGAAAGGGCGCCGACCGTAATGGTCGGCGCCCTTTTTGTGCATAGGGACTGAGCTGGTCTGCACCACCACAAAGGTGCCTGGTCCCTTTGTGGTGGTTGGCGGCTAAGCGGTGGGGAGTCCTGGCGTGTTAGCCGGCTGTTGCGGCTTGACGCGGGCGTTGCGCCAGATGATTTGGATGATGTAACCGAGCATAAAGACAAAGGCCACGCCGCTGATGAAGTCACCTACGAGGGGAAGCCCCGTGAGGGCGCCTGCGATTACGCCACCAACGGCTGCCATGGCGTAGCGGTTCTGGCTGTGTCCGACCATGCGTGCAATCGCGCACCCTGCAAAGGCATTCGACACCAGCGCGATGCCAATGACACCGCACAAGAGGGTTCCGGCAAGCGACAGACCAGCGATAGAGATAATCAGCAGTAGGACGGCGGGGACGATAGCAATCGTGCCCAGAAGACCGCTCACCCACAGGGGCATGGAGCGCTGGTGGAGCATGCCGGCGGCGCTGGCGGTCGCGCGCGGAAAGATGAGCTCGAGCAGCAGAGCGACAAAGCAGGTCGAGAGTGCCGCGGCGACGATACCGCCGATGACATCGTTAACGGTGGAAGTATCCTCGTTCTCGGTGCGGTCGATCTTGAGCGCACCGACCTCGGCTCCCGCGGCGCGCTCGGGGTCCTCGGAGACGTGCGCGTTCACGGTGCCGGTGATGTGGGCGTTCTTGCCCAGGATGAGCTTGTCGGCCCAAACCTCGACATCGCCCTTGACGGTGCCATCGATGGTCACCGTGTCGCCCGCAAGCGCTGCCGACTTGGTGGAGCCTCGCAGGGCAACCGTCTCGCCTATCGCGTAGAAACAGTTGGCGGTGCTGTCGGAATTGAGCACGACATGCTGGCCAGCGACGGTCACGCTGCCATCAACCGTGGTCTTGGCAATGTCGATGGTGCGTGCCGCCAGACGGACGGCGCCGCCCACTGTGCAGTCACGGATCGAGAGGGTATCGCCCGCGGCGATGATATCGCGGCCGATGGACACATCATCCAAGTTGAGGGCCTGACCTGCCCAGTACAGGTCACCTTCGACGCCGGACGGATTGGCGTCATTGTCGGTCGCAAGTACGTTTCCTGCGGTGTCCGTGCCGGCGAACGACGCCGTGGGAAGCACGGTGATCGCCAGCGCGATGAGCGCGAATAGGATGGTGATGCGGCCCCATGCTTTACGGCGCTGGGTCAACGGGAGTTGATTGCAGGGCATAGTGAATCCTTCGTTAGATACTCGGCATATACCTAACAGGGTACCCAACGCGTGGGCGCTCTAAAAGAACCTCTCGGTTGCATTTCGAAGTATGAGCCCGCGCTACCTACTTTTTGCGATGCAAAAAGCGTGCGATGTCATCCTCGGTGGGGCTTTTGATATCAAAGCGCAGCGACAGCCAGCGTAGTCCCATGGTCACCACGACGCAAACGACCAGTGCGACGACATTGCTGACCAAGCCGCTCATGACAAGGCAAACATAGCTTGCCGATCCGGCGATGGCCGCGATGGCATAGAAGTTGGTGCGCTGGAAGATACCCGGCACCACACCCATAAAACCATCTCGCAGCATGCCGCCGCCCACCGCGGTAAAAAAGCCCATCATGATGCACACCGCCGGCGCAAAGCTGTAGACCAGCGCCTTGTCTGCGCCGGTTGCCGCATAAATACCCACCGAGATGATATCGAGCAGGGGAATGAGCTTTTCGGGCTTGTCGACGATTGCCGGGAAGATGTAGATGATGGCCGCGGTGGCGATGGAGAGCGGGAGCGCCATCGGTTGGTTGAGGATGTAGACGTTGCCCACCTGCAGCGTCATATCGCGCAAAAGACCGCCGCCCAGTCCACAGACCACGGCGAGCGCGACGGCGCCCACCAGGTCGAGTTTGTGCTCGCGTGCGACCAACACGCCCGAGATCGATGCCGCGACGACGGCGAACATCTCGAGCCAAAACGGGATGGCAACCATGGCATCCGAGGCGTGTGCGGTAACGATCATAGCGGCGGCAACGGGCAAGATGGGGTCCTTTGAGTTACGGGTTTAGACAATGCCCGTACATAGTACATGTTCGGCGCCGATTGCGACCCTATTGCTCGGCAAACGGTCGGGACTGGGTACGGTCATAGGTTCCATGTTTGGGGATCCGGGTTGATGCTGAACGCGATGGGGGCGTGGTCGAATAGGAGGGATGTCCAAATTTTGAGCTTTGCTCAAAATATATCCGGTCGGCTGGCGCCGACCGCGCTGCGCTAAAAACGCGCCGTTGGCGCGTTTTCTTTACGCTCCGCGCCCTGGCGGGTTCGAATCCCTCCTCCTCCGCCGTATATGCTTGTTAGGGACTCAAAACAAAAAAGCCCCCAATACTGGGAGCTTCCTCAATCTAAATGGCGGAGGAGGAGGGATTCGAACCCTCGTGACCTTATACAGGCCAAACGGTTTTCGAGACCGCCGCATTCAACCACTCTGCCACCCCTCCGCGTGGGGTAAAAACAAAGCAGGCTCGAAGGCCTGCTTTGGAATTAACTGGCGGAGAGTCAGGGATTTGAACCCTGGAGACGCTTTTGACGCCTACACGATTTCCAATCGTGCTCCTTCGGCCACTCGGACAACTCTCCGTTAAATGCGAAAGTCAGTATACACGAGGAATCGCAAAGTGCAAACAGAAAAGTTGGCATTTTTTGAAACGTTTGGCTTCGTGACGGGATCTAGGAGGGCAAAAACGGGCTCTGACCAGCAGGGTTACATGCGGCAAATTGTTCAAAATGGGTATTTATAAACGACATGTCAGCAATTTTAAAAATCTTTGAACGGTGTTGTGAACCACTGGTATGTATTTCGCGACCACAGCCTTGCAATTGTTGACCTGCGGCTTGGCTCAGTTTGTCCCCGCAGCGCCGTGTCTTGTCCACAGATCCGTCAAGCATTTGGTCAGCATTTGGTTGGAAGACGCATGAAGTGCCGTGTGAGTATGGACATATGTGGAGGTCATGAGGTTGTAGCTGCATATTCTTGCAGCCTGGGAGGTTGAAAGATATTATTACCAAGTCTTTTCCTGCTTCAGGCGCACCTTCACGACCTGAAGCCACATTTGCCCAGAGGAGGTGACAATATGAAGGCTTATGAACTGCTGTTCTTTGTTGACCCGTCGCTCGACCCCGAGACTCGTCTCGCTGTTATGAAGCGTATCGATACCACGATCGCTGAGGGCGCTGGCAAGGTCGACTCCGTTGACGAGTGGGGCAAGCGCAAGCTCGCCTACGAGATCAACGACCTCACCGATGGTGACTACACCCTCATCAACTTCCACGCAGATCCTACCCAGATCGCCGAGCTCGATCGCGTCCTGCGCATCACCGACGCTGTGGTCCGCCACATGATCGTCCGTCGCGACGACCAGGAGTAAGACTGTCGTTTTGGACTGGGCTTGTGCCCCAAGAGGAAGTAGTGAGTTATGAGCATCAATCGAGTGAACATCACCGGTAACCTCACCCGCGATCCCGAGCTGCGCGCCACCGCCGGCGGAACCCAGGTTCTGTCCTTTGGCGTCGCCGTGAACGATCGTCGCCGCAACGCGCAGACTGGCGAGTGGGAGGACTATCCCAACTTTGTCGACTGCACTATGTTCGGCACCCGCGCCGAGGCCGTGAGCCGTTTCCTGGCAAAGGGAAACAAGGTCGCGATCGAGGGCAAGCTGCGCTACAGCTCTTGGGAGCGCGACGGCCAGCGCCGGAGCAAGCTTGAGGTCATCGTCGATGAGATCGAGTTTATGAGCTCCCGTGGTGGTCAGGGTGGCTACGATCAGGGCGGTTACGCCCCCGCAGCTCCCGCGCCCGCAGCACGTCCTGCCGCACCGGTGGCTACGCCGCCCGCGGTCGACGTCTACGATGAGGACATCCCGTTCTAAGGGTTGTTCACCTATTTTTGAGTGAGAGGCGGCTTCGGTTCGCCGAAGTTGCCAAATGAAAGGTATTTTGACATGGCTAATGATTTTTCTGCACGTCAGCCGCGTCGTAAGTACTGCCAGTTCTGCAAGGAGAACACTGAGTTCATCGACTATAAGGACACTCAGCTTCTCCGTAAGTACATGACCGACCGTGGCAAGATCAAGCCCCGTCGCGTCACTGGCGCTTGCACGCAGCATCAGCATGACATCGCCAACGCCATCAAGCGCGCCCGCGAGATGGCTCTCCTGCCGTACACCGTCCCCGTGGTTTCCTCTCGTGGCAACCGCGACCGCGGCTAAGAAGGGAGACGCATCATGAAGGTTATTCTTCTCGATGAGATCAAGGGCAAGGGCGGCGAGGGTGACGTCGTAGAGGTTGCTCAGGGTTACGCTGAGAACTTCTTGTTCCCCAAGAAGCTCGCTGTTGCCGCCACCAAGGGCAACCTCAAGCAGCTTGACGAGCGTCGCAACAACATCGCCAAGCGCGAGGCCGTCCGTCTGGCTACCGCCAACGAGACCAAGGCTGCCTTCGAGGGCAAGACGGTCACCGTTGACGTCAAGGTCGGCGACGAGGGCATCCTCTTTGGCTCCGTTACCGCCGCTATGATCGCTGACGCCATCAAGGCTCAGCTCGGTATGGATATCGACCGCAAGCGCGTCGAGCTCGGTAAGCCCATCAAGGTTGCCGGTGCCCACACCGTTGCCATCTCGCTGTACCGCGAGATCAAGGCCGAGGTTGTCGTTCTCGTCGGCGTTACCGCCGAGGAGCTCGCTGCCGAGGCTGAGGTCGAGGAGGCCGCTGAGGTCGCCGAGGCCGAGACCGCCGAGGTCGAGACTGAGGCTGCTGCCGAGTAGCATTTGCTGCAACGCAACAATCTTGTTCTAAGAAGGGCGCTCTGGGAAACCAGGGTGCCCTTTTGTTTTCTACGCTCGGCGAGCGCCAAGGCAGGCGTTGTTGTGAAGCCCCAAACGCGGGACCGTTCATCCGTTTCGTTCGGTGATGATTGCCGGGGCGCGGCCCGTTTTGGGACCGTGGCTGATACTATGGATGCTCGCAAGCGATATGAATGAGGATGCTCATGGCATATGACGAAAGGGAGACGGGGCTGACGGTCGAGGACCGTGGCTCCAAGTTGGGTCTCCCTCAAAACCAAGATGCAGAGGCTAATGTACTGGCCGCCATGCTGCTGTCGCCCGAGGTGGTCGAGGAGGCCCAGGTCGAGCTGCAGCCCGATGACTTCTACCGGCCCATTCATAAGACCATCTACACCGCGATGGTCGATATGTACAACAGCCGCATTCCCATCGACTCCATATCGCTGATCGATTACCTGCGCAGCATCAACAAGCTTGATGCCGTGGGCGGCGAGGCCTACATTTTGGAGCTGATGGGTCAGACCCTGTCGCTCGTGAACTGGCAGCACCATGCTGCCATCGTCCGTCGCGACTCGATGCTGCGCGAGCTGATCGGTGCCACCAACGAGATCAATGCGCTGGCCTATAACGCCCCTACCGACACCAAAGAGGTCGTGGAACTGGCCGAGAGTAAACTGCTCAAGGTCACGGCGCGCGAGGTCAAGTCGAGCTATAAGACACTGACCGAGTTTATGGTCGAGGCCTATAACGAGGCCGAGGAAGTGTGCAAGGCCGGCGGACAGGCCGCGGGCGTGCCCACCGGCTTCCCGTCGCTCGACCGCATGCTCATGGGCTTCCGCGAGGGCCAGCTCATCATTATCGGCGCCCGCCCTGCCGTGGGTAAGACGTCGTTCGCTCTG
This sequence comes from Collinsella aerofaciens, assembly GCF_015552075.1. GTDB lineage: Bacteria > Actinomycetota > Coriobacteriia > Coriobacteriales > Coriobacteriaceae > Collinsella > Collinsella aerofaciens_Y. The sequence goes on along the minus strand of NZ_JADNDZ010000080.1, from coordinate 15,022 downwards.
AACCTGGCGCTGAATGCCGCCGCTGCGGGCTATACCGTTGGCTTCTTTTCGCTGGAGATGTCGGGCAAGGAAATTGCCCAGCGCCTGATTTGCGCCTACGCCATGATCTCAATCAGCGACTTCCGTACGGGCCGCATTAGCCCCGAGCAGTGGGCCAATATCAACGAGGCCACGCAGACCTTGTCTAAGCTCGACATTCTGATTGACGATACGCCCGGCACCACGGTGACCGAGATCCGCGCCAAGAGCCGCCGCATGCTCCACAACAAGGAGAAGGCGATCATCATCCTGGACTACCTGCAGCTGGTGAGTCCTCCGCCGGGGCGTCGCTCCGAGAGCCGTACCGTCGAGGTCTCCGAGATGTCGCGTGGTTTAAAGATCATGGCCAAGGAGCTCAAGATCCCGCTCATTGCACTGTCGCAGCTGTCGCGTCAGGTTGAGTCCCGTACCGGCAAGCGCCCGCAGCTGTCCGACCTGCGTGAATCGGGCTCCATCGAGCAGGACGCCGACATCGTTATGTTCTTGGACCGCTCCGCCGATGAGGCCGAGGCCTCGCGTGACGATCGACCCGACGAGGGCGTTACGCGTATCGTCGTGGCCAAGAACCGTTCGGGCCCGATCGGTGACGTCGACCTGATGTTCCTGCCGGCATCCACCAAGTTCTATGAGCTTGATGGGGCGCATACCGAGGAGTAGGACAGGCGCCCGTTGCACGGGTATACTGGGAATGTTTTGTGCTTCTGCGTGCCGGCGTGGCGCGTAGACAGTCCATGAATGTAAGGAGTAAACATGCCGTCAACCGTTTTGGTCGGTGCCCAGTGGGGCGATGAGGGCAAGGGTAAGATCTGCGACCTGGTCGCCGGCGACTTCGATGCCGTCGTGCGCTATTCGGGCGGTAATAACGCCGGCCACACCATCGTCGTCAACGGCAAGAAGTACGGCCTGCACCAGGTGCCCTCCGGCATCATGTATTCCGACCATGTGTCGGTGATCGGTAACGGCTGCGTCGTCAACCCCAAGGTTGTCCTTGAGGAGATTGACATGTTCGAGGCCGACGGCATCACCACCAAGAACCTCAAGATCAGTGGCAACGCGCACATCATCATGCCGTACCACATCGATCTGGATGGTGCTTTTGAGCAGAAGCTCGGCAAGAAGAACATCGGTACCACCAAGCGCGGCATCGGTCCGTGTTACCAGGACAAGATGGCCCGCATCGGTCTGCGTATGCAGGACATGCTGGACGAGACGCTGTTCCGCGACAAGCTGGAGACCGCTCTTGCCCGCGTGAATCCCGAGCTCGAGCTCATCTACCACCTGCCCACCTACACCGTGGACCAGATCTGCGACGAGTACCTGCCCATGGCCGAGCGCCTGCGTCCCTACATCACCGAGACGAGCCTGCTGCTCAACAACATGATCGACGAGGGCAAGGACCTGCTGTTCGAGGGCGCCCAGGCAACGCTGCTCGACATCGACCACGGCACCTATCCGTACGTGACATCTTCCAACTGCACCGCCGGCGGCGCCATCACCGGCTCCGGCGTCGGTATGAAGAATGTCGACCGCGTGCTGGGCGTCATGAAGGCCTATATCACCCGTGTCGGGTCGGGCCCCATGCCCACCGAGCTTTCCTATGAGTCCGAGGCCGGCCATACGCTGACCGAGGAAGGCTATGAGTACGGCGTGACTACCGGCCGTCGTCGTCGCTGTGGTTGGTTCGATGGCCCCATCGCCAACTACGCCTCGCGTGTCAACGGCCTCACCGATATCGCCATGACCAAGCTCGACGTGCTTTCGGCTTTCGACACCATCAAGGTGTGCGTGGCCTACGACGTCGACGGCGAGCGCTACACGAGCGTGCCCGAGCATCAGGTTCGCTTTGAGCACGCCAAGCCCATCTACGAGGAGCTTCCGGGCTGGAAGTGCGACATCACCGGTTGCCGCAGCTTTGAGGAGCTGCCGCAGGAGGCTCAGGACTACGTGGCGTTTATCGAGGATCTGGCACACACCCGCGTGACGTTCATTGGCGTCGGCGCCGATCGCGAGCAGATCATCAACCGATTCTGGAAGTAATCGGTTTATACGGTTATTGCGATATACCCCTTTGCAGCCCGGACGGGCGGCCGAGGGGTATATTTGCTTGCAAAGGGCTCGCGCGGAGCGGGCCGTTCATCCATAGAGGAGGCACCCTTGAAGGCGGACACTCAAACCATCGACATCCTGTTGTTGGGCAGCGGCGGCCGCGAGCATGCTCTGGCGGCTAAGCTCGCAGCATCACCGCGCGCCGGCAAGCTCTACATTGCGCCGGGTAACGGCGGCACCGCGAGCTGCGGCGAGAACGTGGTTCTCGACGATTGCGATCCTGCGGCCGTGGCGGCGTTTGCGCAGAGCCACGGATGCGGACTCGTGGTGATTGGCCCCGAGGCTCCGCTCGTGGCGGGCGTGGCCGACGCCGTGCGCGCGGCGGGTATTCCCTGCTTTGGCCCGGGTGCCGAGGGCGCCCAGATGGAGGGCTCCAAGCTGTTCTCCAAGCAGCTCATGGAGCGCGCCGGTATCCCGACGGCAGCCTATGGTTCGTTTACCGACGAATCTTCGGCTCTTGCCTATGTGCGTGAGCAGGGCGCCCCGCTGGTCGTGAAGGCCGACGGCCTTGCTGCGGGCAAGGGCGTTATCGTGGCGACCGAACTTGAGCAGGCCGAGGAGGCCGTGCGCGAGTGCTTTGGCGGCACCTTTGGCGATGCCGGCAATACCGTGGTCATCGAGGAGATGCTGACCGGTCCCGAGTGCTCGCTGCTGGCCTTTACCGACGGCAAGACCGTGCGCCCCATGGCCACCTCGCAGGACCACAAGCGCGCGCTCGAGGGCGACAAGGGCCCCAACACCGGCGGCATGGGCGTCTACAGCCCGGTGCCCATCGTGACTGACGAGGAGCACGCCACCATGGTGAAGGTCATGGAGCAGACCGTGGCCGAGCTCGCTGCCGAGGGTATCGACTACCGCGGCTGCCTGTACGGCGGCTTTATGCTCACGCCTGCCGGCCCCAAGGTGCTGGAGTTCAATGCCCGCTTTGGCGACCCCGAGACGCAGGTCGTGCTGCCGCGCCTTAAGAACGACCTGGTCGAGGTCATGCTGGCTTGTGCCAACTGCGAGCTCGATCAGATTGAGCTCGACTGGCGTGACGAGTGGGCCGTGGCCGTTGTCCTGACGAGCGCGGGCTATCCCGGCAGCTACGAGAAGGGCAAGGTCATCACCGGTATCGCCAATGCCGAGGCCATGGAGAACGTGACCGTGTACCACGCGGGCACCGCCGTGGTGGACGGCCAGCTCGTGACCAATGGTGGCCGCGTGCTTGCCGTGACCGCTCTGGGCGACACGTTCGAGAACGCTCGCAACCTTGCCTACGAGGCCTGCGAGAAGATTGATTTTGAGGGCAAGACCCTGCGTCACGACATCGGCCTGCGCGCGCTGCGCGGCCGCGACGCCTGGGATGCCTAAAATCCGAGAGGAATGAGACGGATGGACGAGAAGAACGAAGAGCTCGTGGACGCGCAGATCGTCGAAGAGGACAGCCGCATGTATGGGCACGCCGAGGGCGAGCCTGGTGGCGAGGTCGCTGACGAGCCGGCACTGGTGCTGGGCGACGACGACCCGCACGATGCCGAGCTGCACGAGAAGATTCTTTCGGAGGAGTGCGCCTGGAAGGGCAAGATTCTCGACGTCCACCGTCTTGAGGTTGAGCTGCCCAACGGTCACCGCAGCGCCCGCGATATCGTTCGCCATCCGGGTGCGGCGGCCGTTGTGGCACTGACCGAGAGCGGCAAGATCGTACTGGTGCGTCAGTACCGCACCGCCATCGACCGCGTGACGGTCGAGATTCCCGCCGGCAAGCTCGATCCAGGCGAGGACCCGCTCGATTGCGCCAAGCGCGAACTGCATGAGGAGACGGGCTTTAGGGCCGGTCGCATTCGCTTTTTGACGTCGATTGTCACGTCCTGCGGTTTTTGCGATGAGATCATCCACATCTACTTGGCTACCAAGCTCGAGTTTGATGCGCCCAACCCCGATGATGACGAGTTTGTCAACGTGGACCTGGTGCCGCTGCACGAGCTGATCGACGCCGTGCTCGACGGCAAGATCGAAGATGCCAAGACCGTCGTGGGCGCCTTGGCCTGCGATAGCATCGCGCACAGGCTGGGCGGAACTGAGCTTTAAAAGCGAGGGCGACCCTGGGGCAAACGCTACTGATTATTTGCCCCAGGGTCTTACGTTATTGTTTTATCTCCGAGGACTGCATGTTTAAGAGGTTTCTTTCGTATTACAAGCCCCAGATGGGGCTTTTTGTTGCCGATACTGTTTGTGCCCTGGTGCTTGCCGCCATTGACCTGGCGTTTCCTATCATTCTGCGCAATCTGACCGGCGGGCTCTTTACCCAGGGTCAGGCTGCTATTATGCAGGCACTCGGCATGATCGCGGTTGGCCTGGTACTGATGTATGCCATCCGTTGCGCCTGTCGCTACTTTGTGAGTTACTGGGGCCACGTGATGGGCGCGCGCATGGAGTCCAAGATGCGCGAGGACCTGTTCGATCAGTACGAGCGCTTTAGCTTTGCGTACTTCGATCGCAACAGCTCGGGTGACATGATGAGCCGCGTGGTCAACGACCTGTTTGATATCTGCGAGGCGGCACACCACGTGCCCGAGTGGATTATCATCTGCGGCATCGAGATCGTTGGCTCGTTTGTGATCCTCTTTGCTATTGCCCCGGTGCTGGCGCTTGCTATGGCCGTGGTGACGGCGGTGTTTGCGGTCATCATGTTTTGGCAGAACATGCGCATGCGCGAGGTCTTCAGCGACAACCGTAAAAAGATTAGCGGCATCAATGCGCAGCTGCAGGATTCGCTGGCGGGCATGCGCGTAGTCAAGAGTTTTGCGAATGAGGAGACCGAGCGCTCCAAGTTCCGCGCCTCTAATGACCGCTATCTCTCGTCCAAGGAGAACATGTATCACGCCATGGGCGTTTACACCGCGACGTATGGCCTGCTTTCGGGCGTGCTCTACGTGATCGTGGTGCTGCTCGGCGGTTGGCTGGTGGCGCAAGGCCAGCTGCAGGCGGTCGATATGGCGACCTTTGCACTCTATATTTCGCTGTTCTGCACGCCGCTCGAGACACTCGTCAATTCGGCCGAAACGTATCAGAAGGCTATCGCCGGCTTTAAGCGTATGGACGAGGTGCTCTCGACCGCGCCGGATATCCAGGACAAGCCGGGCGCCACGGATCTGCAGGTGACTGCCGGCGCCGTGGAGTATCACGACGTGTGCTTTAACTACGAGGATGTTGAGCTGGGCGAGGGCGATGCCGACGAGCGTCCCGTTATCGACCATATGGACCTGTCCATCAAGCCCGGGCAGACCATCGCTTTGGTTGGCCCCTCGGGCGGCGGCAAGTCCACGACCTGTTCGCTGCTGCCGCGCTTTTATGACGTGGCTACCGGATCCATTAGCATCGACGGCCAGGACGTGCGCGATGTGACGCAGCAGAGCCTGCGCCGCGCCATCGGCCTGGTGCAGCAGGATGTCTATCTGTTTGACGGTACGATTGGCGAGAACATCGCCTACGGCAAGCCGGGCGCTACAGCGGAAGAGATCGCCGAGGCCGCCCGTCGCGCCAACATCGATGCCTTTATCGAGTCGCTTCCACAGAGCTACGACACCGTGGTGGGCGAGCGTGGCAGCCGTCTTTCGGGCGGACAGAAGCAGCGCGTTGCCATCGCGCGCGTGTTTCTCAAGAACCCCAAGATCCTGATTTTGGACGAGGCGACGAGTGCTTTGGATAACGAGAGCGAGGAGGCGGTGCAGGAGTCGCTCGAAGAGCTGGCCCGCGGCCGCACCACGATTATCATCGCCCACCGTCTTTCGACCATTAAGCATGCCGATGAGATTGCGACCGTTGAGCATGGTCGCGTTGTGGAGCGTGGCACGCACGAGGAGCTTCTCGCCCGTGGCGGCACCTATGCCCGTTACTATCGAATGCAGTTCGAAGGTGCGCGTGCGCACGAGCTCGACTGATTGATATGACAGGAAGTTTATGGCTGACAAGAACCCTTTGACTCCGGAAGAAGTGACGGAGTTATTCTCCGAAATCGATGCATCCGGTGTCTTGGATCCCACGCTTGCCAAAAAGCGAACCGAGCGCATGCGTGAGAAGGAGGCTGCGGCCAAGCGCGGTGACAAAGCTGCGCTAGCGCAGCTGCGCAGCGAGGACCGCGCGAGCCAGGCAAAACATATCGACCCGCTGTCCGAGGACGATCCTTCGGGCTCGCAGGTGAGCCATACCATTACAAAGACCGCGATGGCCGTGGTCATCGGTATTTTGGTGCTGATCGTGGGCATGCAGATCGGCTACGGCGTGATGCGTCGTCTGAACACCGCGAACCTCTCCGAGAGCGTTTCGGTCGATACCGTTTCGACGGCGCTGAAGGGCGGCCTTGAGTGGGGCAACGGCTTTACGCAGTTCCCACTCGACTTTACCGTCGATGAAGCCGATGAGCGTACGGGCACGGTCGAGGTGACGGTGTTGGACACATCGTCTGCCAACGAGCTCGAGCTGCTGTCCAACGGGCAGATTCAGGCCGCGGCGCTTGCGACCAACGCGCTGCTCAACGATAAGATCGACCGCGTGGTGTATAACGTTCACGCCTATATCGACGAGGATAGCAACATTCAGCACGATTCCTTCTTTGGCATGTTCCCCGCGCGCGGCCACCAGAGCGCCATTTTGACGTTCGTGTGGACCAAGAGCTCATCCAACGCCACGAGTATCGACTGGAAGATGCGCATCGTGAGTATGGATGACACCATCGCCGAGCGCATTCAGAAGCAGGTGAACTCGGTGTCGTCGTTGATTGAGGACCCGGTGGTGAGCCAGACCAAGATTGACGAGGAAAAAGCCGAGCGCGATCTGGAGCATCGTCTGCATGGCCGCGAGATTTTCCGTGGCGGCAAGCCCGATCGCACACCGTCCGAACTGCTGGAGCAGGACAAGAAAAAATAAGACGCCATCATCCCGCGTGAGCCACAAGCCCCGCGGGATGATTTTTCTGGGACGGGGATTAAAAAACATTATGCATAGAAAGTCATAATTATCATTTCGTAAACATTTCGATGAAATTAACGCCATGAGGCATGCTTGCGGTTACAATACCGCGAGGCCTAACTACACACCTTTAAGCCGGTCCTGTGAGACCGGGAAGGAGAATTATGGCGAACAACCATACCGCGGGCGCTGCCGCCCGCACCTTCGCGCCCAGCGAGCTTTGCCAGCGTATGCTGGCCAAAACCAGCAAGGGCACCTGCGGTCCCTGCATCCTGTATCTTGAGGATGGGACCATTTTTTATGGACGTGCATGCGGCGCCGAGGGCACCGCGACCGGCGAAGTTTGCTTCAACACCTCGCTCGAGGGCTACTTTGAGGTCATGACCGACCCGAGTTATGCCGGCCAAATCGTAACCATGACCTATCCGCAGATCGGCAACTACGGTATCGACGAGACCGACGTCCAGTCGGCCTTCCCCGGCGACGCCGTGCGCTCTGCGAGCGCTCCGGCCATGCGCGGCATGATCGTTCGCGACATGTGCGCCACGCCTTCTAACTGGCGCTCGGCCGTTAGCGTGCCGGAGTACCTGCGCGCACACGGCATCGTTGCTATCGAGGGTGTCGACACCCGCGCTCTGGTGCGCCATCTGCGCGACAATGGTTCCAAGATGGGCATTATCTCGACCGAGATCTTCGACGTCGACGAGCTTGCCGAGCGTCTGGCCGCAGCGCCTACGCTGGTAGGCGAGAACCTGGTCAAGACCGTAAGTTGCCCCGCGCCTCATGAGTTTGTGGCCGCCGACCTGCCTGCCACGCATGGCTTTGCGCTTTCGGCTGCCGCTCCTGCCCGTCACAAAGTGGTCGCCTACGACTGCGGTGTGAAGCGCGGCATTCTGGAAGGGCTGGTCCGCGCCGGCTGCGACCTTACCGTCGTGCCGTGGAATACGCCCGCGAGCGAGGTGCTCGACATGAATCCCGACGGCGTCTTTTTGTCCAATGGCCCCGGCGACCCCGACGCCGTGGTGGAGACCTACGAGCAGGTGCAGCAGCTGATCGGCAAGGTGCCGGTCTTTGGTATTTGCCTTGGTCACCAGATGATCAGCCTGGCCTGCGGCGCCCAGATGGAAAAGCTTAAGTTCGGTCACCGCGGTGGCAACCAGCCGGTCATGAACCTGGTAAGCCGTCGCGTGGAGATCACCGCACAAAACCATGGCTTTGGCCTGCTGTTCCCCAGCTTGGGCAAGCTTGTCCCCGAGCTTTCCGGCGGCGAGACCGAGCATGCGGCCGATGGAGATCTGCGCGTCTGGGTGCGCCGCGGAATCGCGCCGGTCGTGATGAACGAGCGCTTTGGCCGCATTCGCCTGACGCACGTGAACCTCAACGACGGCACCGCCGAGGGCATCCAGCTGCTCGACGCCCCGTGCTTCTCGGTCCAGTACCACCCCGAGGCCTCACCCGGCCCCACCGATGCCCACTATCTCTTTACCGCCTTTACGCGACTCATGGACGGCGAGGAGAACTATCTGGACATCGACACCGCGAAGGACCGCCTTGCTGGCTGGAATTTCGCCGAGACCGCCGCGACCGAGACCGAGGAGAACTAACATGCCGAAACGTACTGACATCAAGCGTATCCTCGTCATTGGTTCGGGCCCCATCGTTATTGGCCAGGCCTGTGAGTTCGACTACTCCGGCGCCCAGGCCTGCAAGGTGCTCAAGGAGGATGGCTTTGAGGTCATCCTGGTCAACTCCAACCCGGCGACCATCATGACCGACCCGGGCTTGGCCGACCGCACCTATGTCGAGCCCATCACCGCCGAGTTTATCGAGCGCGTAATCAAGAAAGAGCGCCCGGACGCGCTGCTGCCCACGCTGGGCGGCCAGACCGGTCTGAACGCCGCCGTCGAGCTGGCGAAAGACGGCACGCTCGACAAGTACGGTGTCGAGATGATCGGCTGCGACCTGGCCGCTATCGAGCGCGGCGAGGACCGTAAGCTCTTTAACGAGGCCATGGCCGAGATTGGCCTGGAGGTCGCGCGCTCGGGCTATGCCTACAGCGTGACCGACGCCGAGGCTATCGCCGAGCGCGTGGGCTATCCCTGCGTACTGCGCCCGAGCTTCACCCTCGGCGGCGCCGGCGGCGGCATCGCTCACACCCACGAGGAGCTCGTCTCCATCGTGAGCCAGGGCCTGGAGCTCTCGCCCGCCCACGAGGTGCTGGTCGAGGAGTCCATCGAGGGCTGGAAAGAGTACGAGATGGAGGTCATGCGTGACCACGCCGGCAACGGCATCATCGTGTGCTCCATCGAGAATCTCGACCCCATGGGCGTGCATACCGGCGACTCCATCACCGTGGCGCCGGCGCAGACACTCTCCGATCTTGAGTATCAGCGCATGCGCGTGGCCTCGCTCGCCATTCTGGAGAAGATCGGCGTCGAGACCGGTGGCTCCAACGTGCAGTTTGCCGTGAACCCCAACACCGGTCGCTTGATCGTCATCGAGATGAACCCGCGCGTGAGCCGTTCGTCCGCGCTGGCCTCCAAGGCCACGGGTTTCCCCATCGCTAAGGCCGCCGCGCGCCTGGCTGTGGGCTATACGCTCGACGAGATCGTCAACGACATCACCAAGGCCACGCCCGCCTGCTTTGAGCCCACGATCGACTACTGCGTCGTTAAGGTGCCGCGCTTTGCCTTCGAGAAGTTCAAGGGTACCGACCCCACGCTCACCACGCGCATGAAGGCGGTGGGCGAGATCATGGCGATCGGCCGCACCTTTGAGGAGGCCTTCGGCAAGGCCATGCGTTCGCTGGAGGACGGGCATCAGGGCATTTGTGCCGGTGGCAAGGAAGGTGCCGACAAGCTGAGCGACGATGAGCTCGCTCAAGCCGTGGCCACGCCGACCGAACACCGCATCTTCTTTGTGGTCGAGGCCCTGCGCCGTGGCTGGGACATTGCTCGCATCCACACCATCTGCGGCATCGACCCGTGGTACCTCAACCGCATCAACGACATGGTGCAGGTCCAGGAGAGCATCCGCGGCCTGCGCGTGGAGGACATTGACGCCGACGCGATGCGCCTGCTCAAGCAGTACGGCACGAGCGACGCCGAGATTGCCGCGCTGACCGGCTCCGATGAGCGCTTTGTGCGCGCCTATCGCAAGGGCCTGGGCGTGGTTCCCAGCATGAAGACGGTCGACACCTGCGCTGCGGAGTTCTCGAGCGCCACGGAGTACCACTACAAGACCTACGAGAACATCTACCGCACGAGCCCGGATGCCAAGAAGTGTGTGGCTCCCGACGAGACCACGCCGGCGGACAAACCCAAGGCGATGATCCTGGGCGCCGGCCCCAACCGTATTGGCCAGGGTATCGAGTTCGATTACTGCTGCGTGCACGCGAGCTACGCGCTGGCCGCCCGCGGCTTCGAGACCATCATGGTCAACTGCAACCCCGAGACCGTCTCGACTGACTACGACACCTCGGACCGCTTGTACTTTGAGCCGCTCACCTACGAGGACGTCATGGATGTCATCGATGTTGAGCGACCCGACGGCGTCGTGGTGACGCTCGGCGGCCAGACCCCGCTTAAGCTGGCGCGCATGCTCGAGGAGAGCGGCGTGAACATTATGGGCACCAAGCCCGATGCCATCGACTTTGCCGAGGACCGCGAGCGCTTCGCCGCTCTGCTCGACAAGCTGGGCATCATGTACCCGCCGGCGGGCCAGGCCACCTCGTTTGAGGAGGCCGAGGCCGTGGCCGCGCACATCGGCTACCCGCTGCTGGTGCGTCCGAGCTACGTGCTGGGCGGCCGCGGCATGATGATCGCCTACGATGCCGAGCATCTGCGCGATTACATGGCCGAGGCTGCGCGCATTAGCCCCGACTACCCGGTGTATCTGGACCGCTTCCTGGAGGGTGCGATCGAGTCCGACGTCGACGCCCTGTGCGACGGCGAAGAGGTCTACATCGGCGGCATTCTGGAGCATATCGAGGAGGCCGGTATTCACTCTGGCGACTCCGCGACCTGCATCCCGCCGTTTAGCTTTAGCGAGAGCCTGCAGGCGAAGCTCTGCGAGACCACGCGCCACATCGCGATGGCGCTGGGCGTGCGCGGCCTGGTCAACGTGCAGTACGCCATCAAGGGCGAGACCGTCTACGTGATTGAGGCAAACCCGCGCGCGAGCCGCACCGTGCCGTTTATCTCCAAGGCCACCGGCGTGCCGCTGGCCAAGTGCGCTGCGCGTATCATGGCGGGCGATTCCATCGCGAGCCTGGGCCTGCCGAGTGACGAGCGTCAGCTGGACTGGTTCTGCATGAAGGAAGCCGTTATGCCCTGGGGCCGTTTCCCGGGAGCCGACGTTATCCTGGGGCCCGAGATGAAGTCGACGGGCGAGGTCATGGGTATCGCCAAGAGCTATCCCGAGGCATACGCCAAGACGCAGCTGGCGATCGACTACAAGCTGCCCGATCCGAGTTGCGGCAAGGTGTTCATCAGCGTGTGCGACCGCGACAAGCGCCATATCCTTTCGGTCGCGCGTATCCTGCGCTACCTGCGCTTTGACATCTGCTCTACCGAGGGTACGGCGCGCGTCCTGCGCGGCGGCAACGTGACGTGCGAAGTCGTGGAGAAGATCAGCGGCCCGCACGACGGCGAGCGTCCCAACATCGGCGACCTCATCGCCGATGGCAAGATTGCGGTAATCATCAACACGCCGTACGGCCCGGGCTCGCGTGGCGATGGCTACCTGCTACGTACCGAGGCCGTGCGTCGCGGTGTGACCTGCGTGACGGCGATGTCTGCCGCCAACACCTACGTGAGTGCCATCGAGGCCGTGCGCGAGGACCAGCAGGGTCACGGCAGCGCCAACGACATGGGCATGGACGTCATCGCCCTGCAGGACCTGCCGCAGCACACGGTGTAGGTTGAGCTGGCCGGCCGGGGCGGGGGCCGAGTTTCCCCCTTCGCTCCGGCTGCAAGCAGAGTCGCTCAGTGGGAAACTCGGCTCCCCCGCCCCGGCCTGCGGTGACTTGGTTGTGCCGTGTGCTGCAGAAGGGGCTTTGTGCGTCCGGTGGCAATCAGGGTTCCGGCAACGGTGGGCAGACATCCGGCGGTTCGAACGATGGCGCCCAGGCGGGAAAGCCCGCTGGTGACAAGGCTCAGGGTGGCAAGTCCGCTAACTCACTTGCGAGCACCGGTGATCAAACGGTGGCGACCGTCGCGGCGATCGGCGGCCTGGGTGCCGCGATCGCCGCAATCGGAGTCTTCCTTGCTCGTTTCCGCCGCAAGGAAGACTAGCGCGAGCGATTGACAATCGCACACGTTTCCCAAGAGGGCCGCGGTAACCGTCGCGGCCCTCACTTTACCGGAGCGGTCTGAGGACTCGCGTCTTTCGCTTCGGACTGCTGCGCAGGGTCAATCAGGCGGAGATCTCACCCGTGTCGGGTTTGCGATAGCTTGGCGAATATAATTACGCGAAATCTAGGATTTCTCAAAAACGCGAAGTAGATGATATATTGTACTTCGCGTTTTTCAGTTAATCTTAATTTTGCGAAGTGGATTGCCATGAGACTTATTAATCGACCGTTCTATATGGATAAGCTCTCCAAGGTGGCGGGTTCGCCAGACATCAAGGTGATTACCGGAATCAGGCGATGCGGAAAATCGAAATTGCTTGAGGCGTTTGCCAGCCAACTTCGTTCAAACGACCCCTCGGCCAACGTCATACACGTCAACTTCAATCTACTTGAGTTCGAGCCGTTGGCGGAATACCATGCGCTGCATACATATGTGGAAAAGCATTATATCGAGGGTTGCCGGAATATCGTCATGATCGACGAGGTCCAGATGTGTGAAGGGTTCGAGCGGGCTATCAACAGTCTTCATGCGTCAGAGAAATATGACATTTACATCACGGGGTCGAATGCCTTTCTTCTCTCAAGCGACCTCTCGACGTTGTTCACGGGAAGAACGGTGGAGATCGAGGTCTTTCCGTTTTCACTTGCGGAGTTCTCGGCGTATCACGAGATCACTTCTCCAGCCGAGGCCCTTGCTCGCTATGTCCGCGAGGGAGGAATGCCGGGTTCCTATATCTACCAGGACGAAAGGATGCGTTTCTCATACATCTCGGATGTGCTTGAAACTCTTATCCTGCGCGACATCAGACAAAAATATCGTATACGTAATGCGGAGCAGCTTAAACGTTCCTGCGAGTTCCTGATGGATAACGTCGGAAACATCTCTTCTCTCAAGGGGATGGCGGCTGAGCTGTCACGAGCGAACCTTAAGATAAGCGACAAGACGCTGGCTGTGTATATCGACTACCTGTGTGATGCGTTTGCGTTCTACCGGTTTCGTCGCTTTGACGTCTCAGGAAAGAAATACCTGTCGACGGGAGATAAATACTACCTGGCCGACCACTCGTTTCGCTACGCCGCGCTTGGTACGAAAAAGCTCGATTTTGGCCATGTTTACGAGAATATGGTGGCAATCGAGCTTATGCGCCGCGGATGGGAAGTCTACGTGGGCGTTCTCTACCAAAAGGAAGTAGACTTTGTCGCCATCAGGCGTGACCGCCGTGTCTATATCCAGGTGAGTGACGACATTTCCCAAGAAGCGACGCTTGAGCGTGAGCTTGATCCGCTGCGACGGATTCGAGACGCCTATCCCAAGTGCGTCATCGCCCGAACAGGGCACGAAACGACTGATTGGGATGGCATCAAGGTCGTCGACCTGGCACGATGGCTTATGGGTGAATCAGGCGAGCTGGCCGTCTAGCACGCGATGACGCGGGCTGGAACGAACGAGCGAGGATTCCGTCCCGCGAGGAGGCCAATACGGCCCTCTTCGAGGGACGGAATCCTCGCTCGATCTCTTGGCGGGACATTTTGCTCGGTCGATGATCAACGGTTGGTGGAAAGCGATGCCTCGTCCGTGCCACTATTCCGTGATTGCTGGTATTTTCTGAATGCTAAAATGAATGCATAAAAGACTTTATATTTGGAGGTCTCGATGCCTGCTTTAAAGATGCTCGACAATCTTGTTCCCATCAGCGATTTCAGTCACGGTAAGGGTCCCGCTGCGTTTTCGAGAGTGAGCAACGACAACCCGGTTGTAGTTTTGAAACACAACAAGCCGGCGTTCGTTATCGTGACGCCCGATGAATACCGAGAGGCTAAGCAGGCGGAGGAGGACCTCGCCTTGTTGACGTTGGCCCTTAAGAGGACGGCTGCGACAAGCGATGATGAACTCGTTTCCCTATCTGATGTTATGGCAGAGTTGGGTGTGGGCCAGGACGAACTCGATCAGATGGATGAGGTCGAGTTTGAATGAGCGGGTACGAAGTCGCTTTCTACCCGGATACTCTCAAGGATCTCAAGCGTCTCGATGGTTCCCAGCGAAAACACGTGTTTAAGGCTATAGAAAGAATCAGAACGAACCCATTGCCGCAGAACGAAGGCGGATTCGGCAAGCCTCTTGGAAACAAGGCAGGCACGGATTTGACGGGCTTCATGAAAATCAAGCTCAGGGGAAGTGGCATTCGGATTGTGTACCGCCTCATTAAAATCAAAGGAAAAATGGCCATCGTAGTGGTAGGCGCTCGTGAAGACATGGAAGCGTACCGAATCGCCCAAAGGCGTGCGATTGATTTCGAGAAGTGGGCGGAAGAGGCTCTCTAACTTCATGGGCGAAAACAGGAATGCAGCGATGTGCTTCAGGTGTGCGAGTTTTGAAAGGCTCTGGTGATTCGGAGGTCCGCCAGAGCCTTTTTCTATCTGTGGACATTCCTCTTGGACAGTTAGTTCAGATACGTATTTTTCAGAGGACGTGTGGAGGCCAATTTGGGCACAATTGAGCTATTTTTGATAGTCTGGACGGTCGCGCGCGCAGACGTGGTGTAAGAGTGTCCTGAGGTCCGTCGCTGCAAGTCC